>JAAUTM010000084.1 GCA_012031455.1 Phycisphaerales bacterium | reverse complement strand
GGTATCATGATGGACCCGCCTGAAGCGCCAGCGATGCGTATTTCAGAGCCGCGAACGGAACAGCCTTTTTCATATTGGGCAAACGTGGTGTTGGCAATCAGCCCCCTCTCCCCCCGGGAGAGGGACGGGGTGAGGGCGTCTGTGCCTTGAGACGTTAATAATCGTTGTGTGTGATTGATGAAGTACTTACAACGCAGCATGAAAAAGGCTGTGACGGTCGCGGCTCGTTTTGAGACAGAGCCTAGTTTCGGGTGTTGCGATACCTGCGGTGCAGACACCACAAATGCCAGATCGAGCGAAACAGGTCCATCGGTTTGACCTTGGATTCGCCCACCTCGCGCCACTGACGCAGGGGTAATTCGTAAACCAGTTTTTCCAATGCGATTTCATGGGGGAGATTCTGCTGATTTCGCAGACGCAGCAGCAGTTCCACATCCAGCAGCCAGCGGGAGCGCAGAGGCTCGCGCAACAGTTCCATCAAGCCCGGACCCACGCGAATCAGCTTGGCGCCACACTGGGTGTCATACACCCGGCAACCCAGGCACCAGGCGGCCGAACGTGGCAAACACCCGGCCGACATAATGCCTGTGCATCGTCCGATCAACATCCCAGCCCAGCATCTTGATGCGTGTCCCCATCACCCATTGCACCTGCGGCTTGGAATCCATCACCTCCATAAACCGTGGCAATTCCGCGAGTGGTGTGGCCAGGTCCGCATCCCAGTACCCGATAAAACCCTGCTCCATGTTTCCAGCCACTTTGGCCAGGGCAGCCAGCAAGCCTTGGCGCACTGCCTCGGCTTTGCCCACGTTTTGCACTAGGTCCAGCACCCCGATGCGGTCCGGGTTTGCCTGTTGTAATTGCTCAAGCATTCGCAAAGTTGCATCCCGGCTGCCATCGTTGACCATCATGAAATGCAAGTCCGGCTGATCCTGCAAAGCCTGTAAAAATGACTGCTTGGGCAGCCGCTGGGCTTCGTTGTAACAGGGAATCACCAGCGTCACCATGGGCAAGCTCCGTGGAAACAAACATCTTACAAACAATGTCAGAATTAATTTTTGTGGATACTTGACAAACACCTAACATCGTGATACCCTTACAGAATACGAACCTGCATCCCGGGAAGCCGTGTGGGTAACTTTAAGATGCAGACAGCAGGCACACTCGACGCACATAAGGAGATGGGTTATGGTGAGGGCAGCAACCAGCACGACGGAAACCGAATCAACGCGCACCAACGGTCACGACAGGGGAAACGCCATGGCCAAATCCACCGCCGCCAACGAAGCCAAAGCAGCCGCATTTGATCAGAGCCGACGCAGGGCCTTGGATCAGGCAGTGACGCAGATTGAAAAGTCCTTCGGCAAAGGCTCGATCATGCGCCTGGATGATGACCCCAAGCTGGCGGTCGATGGCATCAGCACCGGATCGATCAGCCTGGACCTGGCGCTCGGTGGCAGAGGGTTGCCTCGCGGCAGGGTGGTGGAGATCTTTGGTCCTGAATCCTCCGGTAAAACCACGCTGGCACTCACCGTCGTGGCTCAGGCTCAGAAAGCTGGCGGGGTGGCCGCCTTCATCGATGCCGAACACGCTTTGGATCCTTCATGGTCGCGTCGGCTGGGTGTGAATCTGGAAGACCTGCTGGTAAGTCAGCCGGACACCGGGGAGCAGGCTCTGGAAATCTGCGAACTTTTGGTGCGTTCCAATGCGGTGGATGTGATTGTGATTGACTCGGTGGCAGCCCTGATTCCCAAGGCTGAAATCGAAGGGGAGATGGGCGAATCTCAGATGGGCTTGCAGGCCAGGCTGATGAGTCAGGCGTTGCGCAAGCTCACCGGAGCCATCAACAAATCCCGCTGCACCGTGGTGTTCATCAACCAGATTCGATGAAAAATCGGGGTGATGTTCGGAACCCGGAAACCACCCCCGGCGGGCGAGCTTTGAAATTTTACTCTTCGGTTCGTATCGACATCCGCCGAACCGCCACCATCAAAGAAGGCGATGTGGCCGTGGGCAACCGCACCCGAGCCAAGGTGGTGAAAAATAAGATCGCTCCGCCGTTCCGCGATGCCGAGTTCGACATCATGTTCGACGAGGGGATTTCCCTCTCCGGTGACCTTTTGGACCTGTCGGTGGCCACGGAAGTCTGCCAGAAATCCGGCGCATGGTTCACCTATGGCGAAGTACGTCTGGGACAGGGCAGGGAGAACGCCAAACGCTTCCTCAAGGACAACCCCGAGCTTTACGCGGAGATTCGTTTGAAGGTGCTGGAAAAGAAGGGGGTCGGTGCCACCGGCGAAGCTGCGGCCGTGGACGCTGGCGCCGCAGAGGATGAGGTCGAATCCATCCGGGATGAATGATCATGCAAGAAATGGCCCTGCCGCATCGATGAAAATGGGGTTCGAAGCCCACACCGATCCGGTGTGGGTGACTTGGATGACTATGAATCCAAGTTCAGTTCCAGCCAGTGGTCGATAGTGTTATTTGCTCACAGTTACCTCATCCCTCAGGAATCCGCACATGCATCGATGTGCCTGGGCGAAATCCGAAAACATGATCGCCTACCACGACACCGAGTGGGGCGTACCGGTGCATGATGATGCCCTGCTCTTTGAGCATTTGTTTCTGGACACCATGCAGGCTGGTTTGAGCTGGGCTTGCATTCTCAATAAACGGGAGAACTTTCGCAAAGCCTTCAGCGGGTTTGATCCCCGGAAAATCGTCCGCTACGACAGCAGAAAACTTCTGCGTCTGCTGGCCGATCCGGGTATTATCCGCAACAAACTCAAGGTGCATGCGGCCGTGACCAACGCCCGCGCGTTCCTTGCAATACAAAAGGAGTTCAGCAGCTTCGACCAATATCTTTGGGCTTACGTTCCCGACCGCAAGCCCATCATCAACCATTGGCAGCAACATCAGCAATTACCTGCGTCCACAGCCCTGTCCGACGTATTGAGCAAAGACCTGTACAAGCGGGGGTTCAAGTTCGTCGGTTCGACCATCTGTTACGCCATGATGCAGGCTGTGGGCATGGTCAACGATCACACCACCGATTGCTTCCGACACGCGCAGGTCAATAAGTACGCCTGACAAAGCCCCTCATGCGACGACCGCCAGCCAATGTGGTTCGGGGCCTTATGGCTGCAGGGCAAACGCATGTGAATTGGTTCAACGAGCCGCGCCCGTAAGGAAGCGGTTCGAAATGTACTCTCAGAACATCCAGAAACCGCTCGTTGCCACTCGCGGCTCTGACATACAAAAACCGCTCCCTGACGGTCGCGGCTCTTACATGCGTTGCCCTGCATATGGCTGCATGATTCCCCCTAATTTGACCGATATGATTAGACATGCCCAGCCCTGATTACATCCTGGACCTGTCACCCGAGGTCTTGCCCAAACAGCCACACCAGCCAGCGCACACCGCTGAACAATCCGGGGTGTCCATGGCCAGCCCATCAACTTTGGGCGAATCAGCACAAGGTTTGCAAGGCCGGCCCTGGCTGGCGATTCACTGGAAATGCTGCAATGTCTATGGCCGGGTGTACCGCAACCTTCGCGGCGATGCTTACGAAGGCCAATGCCCTCACTGTGCGCGCCGAGTCACCGCCACCGTTGGCCCCGGTGGCACCAACTCCCGCTTCTTCACCGCCGAATGATATAGGCGACCCTGCTAGCCCCAGTCTCAATATGCCTTGTACGATACGAGCCGCGCCCGTGAGGAAGCGGTTCTGTTATCAAAACCTTCATTTGGACCACCGCTCCCTAACGGTCGCGGCTCGTTATGAGACAGAGCCAAGTAAAGGGTTCGCAGTACCCCTGCCAAAGAAACCATCAGCGTTACTCATATATTTTCTGCTATACCGGATCAATAACCCCCAGCCTGCGTGGGCGGGTGGTCGTGCGGAAGATTGGGATCCGCCAGGGCACAACCCAAAAGCCCGTTGCCTGTCTGGGCAATGATGCGTGCGGCATGTTCGCTCTGCTCACGACGTTGCGCGGTAGGCAGCATCGCAGCACAGGGAGTGCCGAATCTCGGTGTGGCATACGGCAGATGGGTATCGCCTCGCGCCAGAATATGTGAGCCGTTGGTCATCCCCGTGATCGGATCCCGCACCTTGACCATCCCCAGCGGTTTCCGGATGATCATCCGCACCCCACTGCGTGAAGGATCGTGCGTTGCAATAGTGGCTGACAAAGCTGCGCCGAAATCGGTCCTTGCTCCAGTTTTGTTTGGAGCGATGCAGTACGTGACCATTGAAGAACACCACGTCCCCCGGCTCAGCAGCGACCAGCACTGATCATACTCGACTCCGCCACGGCTGAGAGCGCGTTGTTCTTGTCCACCGGATCACTCACGCCTTTGACATATGTAATGTCATTCACCAGCTTGTCGCCAAAGCCATAGGAAATTTCCGGGCACGGTGGATAAATCGGTTCGTTCCCCGAGCTTTTGGCGAACCACATGGCCCCGTTTTGTTCATCACAGGCATCAATAGCAATCCAGGCTCCGCAAAGCGTATCGGGGCGGGTCGGAATGTAATAGCTGTCCTGATGCCAACCTGGCCAGGCTTGCCGGGCGGCTTGAGGAAAAGCATGGTCTGGAGCGCCAGCACATCCGGGCCGATGAGCACTTCCAGTACATCCAGCACACGGGCATGCAGCATGTAGCGCTCGTGTAATGCGAGCTTGCGATGGAGCATGTGAATCCGCAGAAAATACTGGGCTTTTTCCACCGGGGATAGATGTGGTGGCGGGGGCTTCAAGTTTCTGCGTGGTTACCCCAAAGTCTTTGCTCAGATCGCGCGTAGCCATCACCTGATTCTGTTGTTCAGGTAGTTTGCCTGCCATCAAATCCTCGGTGTGCTGGCGCAGTTCTTCGACCTCTGCGGGCGAAACCAACCCGCGGAACACCGTGAACCCATCACGTTTGAAACGGGTGTACTGCTCGACGCTCACAGGTGTTCGCTCGGTACTGGCTTTAGACGTGTCAGAGGGTGAGGAAAGAATGGATGCTGTCATGGGATTCTCCGTGAAGCTCATTCTATCCCTGACATTGCTTGCTGGACATAGGATGCGAATGCCGGAATGCTTCGGTGGCACATGTTGCCCAGCAGCCCCTGGCTAAGGGTATTGGCGATCATTTATGACACAGTCGAGGCGACGATGCCACAACGATTGCTTGCAAATCTTGGGTAGTGATGTTGCACTGACCTGCTACGATGTCGGCATGAATCCCCCGGAATCCAAACCCCCGGATGTCAAAACCCCGGACACCAGTCCCCAGCAACAAACAGTCCACGCGCCAGCAGCGAGGAAGCCGGTGATTGGTATCACCATGGGGGACCCGGCAGGGATCGGGGCGGAGGTGGTGGTCAAGGCCCTTGCTGACCCGGCCATTCAGAATCAGGCCCGGTACATCATTTTCGGGATGAACGAACTTCTGGCATATGCAGCAGACCTGGCGGAGATCGAGCCATACTGGTGGCGCATCCCGCATGATTCTGCCCGGCTGGATTTTCCTCTGGTGCATGAGGTGGTGGTGCTGGATTACGATGAGTTTTCCATGCTCGGTTCCATCGTGCACAAACCCACCAAACAGGGAGGGCAGGCATCGCTGCGATTTCTGGATGATGCGGTGGGCATGGCCCTGAGGCCGGTCGGCGACCCGCTGCGGATCGATGCCATCGTCACGGCTCCGATCTGCAAGGAGTCCTGGAAAATGACGGGTTGCAACTTCCCCGGTCACACCGAATTTTTCCAGCATCGCACCAAGGCCAAGCGGGTGGCGATGTTGTTCGTGGCTCCCAAACTGCATGTGATTTTGGCGACGATCCACATGCCGCTGATGGATCTGCGCAACCAGCTGACGATCGGGGCGGTGTTTGATCCGATTGATCTGGGGCACAAGGCCATGCTCAAACTGGGGATTGCCAAACCACGCATTGCGGTATGCGGGCTTAATCCTCATGCCGGTGAAAACGGTATGTTCGGGGATGAAGAGCAAAGGCTCATCACGCCAGCTATCGAGGTGGCCAGGCAACAAGGCATCGAGGTCAGCGGCCCATTTCCAGCCGATACGATTTTCATGGAGGCGGTCAAGGGCAGGTACGATCTGGTGGTGGCGATGTACCACGATCAGGGGCTGATTCCCGTGAAGCTGCTGGCGTTTGATGATGCGGTGAATGTCACGCTGGGGCTGCCGATTGTGCGGACCAGCCCCGACCATGGCACCGCTTTTAATATCGTGGGTCAGAACAAGGCTAATCCTTCGAGCATGAAGGCGGCACTCCGGCTGGCGTTGCAAATGGTGCAGTGAGTTTCCGGTCGAGGTAGGAATTGGTAAGTTATTCAGCCGGGAAAGATCGGTCATACCCACAGGGTGATACTTATGCCAGTGATTGACAACCCCTCAGCCGTGCTGGAACGACTTCGCGCCAAAT
>JAAUTM010000083.1 GCA_012031455.1 Phycisphaerales bacterium | reverse complement strand
AAGCATCAGGCTCCACCATGTCGTCACCGTGGCCATCCCCGCCAGCAGGGTGATCATGATGGGTATCGCCACGCCCAGAGCAATCCCCACCGCCCCACCGATCAGCGACAGCACCACGGTTTCAATGAGAAATTGAGTGATAATCTGTTTCTTCTTGGCGCCGATGGCACGGCGGATGCCGATCTCGCGGGTGCGCTCGGTCACCGATGCCAGCATGATGTTCATGATGCCGATCCCCCCCACCAGCAGACTGATCCCTGCGATCGAGCCCAGCACAATGTTGAAGGTGCGTTTGGTAGCCTCGGCCTGACGCAGAAGCGCCAGCGGCACGCTCATGCGGTAATCATCACGTTTGTGAAATGGCGCAGCATCGACTCCAATGCTGCGGCTGTCTTTTCGACATTGGCCAGATCATCCACCTCCACGATGATCTGATGCAATTGCACCATCTCCCTCTCGGAACTGCCTGCGGTCGTGCGGATGATCACATCCCGTAACGTTCACGGGCCACCCTGATGGGAATGTAGGCATCGACCTCCTGATCCGGGGTCTGAATCCCCCCCGCCTGTGACTGCTCACTTTGAATGATGCCGACGATCTTATAAGTATTACTTCCGATGGACAGCGTCTGACCCAGTGTGTTTTCCCCTGCCAGAATCTTGCGCGCACCAAATTCGGTGAGTACCACGACGTTCGCAGATTCCTCCTCATCCTGCGGCAGAATCACCCGCCCAGCCACCAAGGGGCGCTGCACCAGCGAGAACCAGTCGGGTGTGGTGCCCACGATGCGCAATTCCATGGCCCGTTCCCGCAGCCGCCCTTCCCTGCGCACCACCTTCACAGGCACCGCACGCTTGACCGTATCCAGCCCGGATTGCACACGATCCAGATCGTCATAGGTTAATCCGTAGATACTCATGAACGAACGCTGATTGCTGGTGGAAACTGCATCCGTGGGCTTGACCGCGCTGATGATGATGTTATTGCTGCCCAGTTTGCGAATCTGTTCCAAAGCCTGCACGCTTGCGCCTTCCCCCACCGACAGCATCGCCACCACGCTGGCAACCCCGAAAACCACCCCCAACATCGTCAGAAACGATCGCAGTTTGTGCAGCAGGAGATTTTTAATCCCCAGTCGAATGTCCAAAAACAGTCGCATTGTTTTGAGGTTCATACGTTTTCCAAAGCTGTCCAGCCAACGATTGCTAATACGCCCAGGTTCATCAAGCGGCTCCCAGGTCGAAGTTTCCATGAGTACTGATTTACAAACCTTCGCCTTCCATGTGGTGGATGAGTCCATCTTTCATGATGAGCCTTTGCCGGGCGTTGGCAGCGATGTCGGCCTCGTGGGTCACCATGATGATGGTTCGCCCTTCGGCGTTGAGTTTTTTTGAGCAGGGCCATGATCTGTTCACCGGTGGCTGAGTCAAGGTTTCCGGTAGGTTCGTCGGCCAGCAGAATGGAGGGGTCGTTGGACAAGGCACGGGCGATGGCCACTCGCTGCTGCTGTCCACCGGATAACTCACTGGGCCGATGCCCCAAACGTTTACCAAGCCCGACCAGATCGGCCAACTCGGCCGCACGAGCCGAAGCTTTTTCCGACTCCCAGCCCAGGTAATAAAGCGGCAGTTCGATGTTCTCAGCCACCGTCAATTGTGGAATCAGGTTGAAATTCTGGAAAATGAAACCCAGATACTTGAGGCGGATGTCCGACAGGGCATCATCGACCAGCGTCGCCA
Source organism: Phycisphaerales bacterium (assembly GCA_012031455.1). Next base: position 4,724 of record JAAUTM010000083.1, on the reverse strand, counting down.
CATCCGTGCCTTCAAGGTAGTAATGGCCCCGGGTCGGGCGGTCCAGACACCCCAGCACGTTGAGCATGGTACTTTTGCCTGAACCGCTGGCACCCATGAGTGCCCAGAAACTACCCCGCTTGATTTGCAAAGACACTCCAGCCAAGGCATGAACCTGCTGGGTACCCATCTGATAAACCTTGGTGACCTCACGCAATTCGAGCACCACATCCCTGCCTGCAGACGAGGGATTCGGGGTTGTTGATAAGTTGGGCATGGTGGTGGCTGACATCAACGTTGATCCCCTTGCGCTGCTGGTCCCCCCGGTGCAGGGGCTCCGCCCGGCTGATTCCCCCGACTGCTCCCGTTGACGACGCATTGTTTCCCGTAATTGCTCACGTTGTTCGGGCGTCATGCTTTCGAACCTCTTTCTTCGAGCCTCACGTTCTTCCTGACTCAAACCGGCACCGCGTTCACCTGCTGGCCGCTCACCCATGGCCGGGTTGGCCTGCGGGGGTTGCGTGGGTTTCATGGAATCAACAGGGTTCGTGGCGCCCGTATCGCCGGGGGTCGCACCCACACCAGCAACTGGCTGGACACCACCCGGAGGTCCGTTGGGCGTTGTTGAGCCAGCCTGCCCGGGGGGATTGGTCGGAGCAGTGGGTCGAGTGCCTGCGGGCTTCGTCGCTGCTGCTGATCCGGCTGGTCCGGGATTGGGTGCCACAGCAGAGCTTTCATCAGCACTGGCAGCGGCCAGCGGCGGTGACAAACTCACCCTTTCTCCAGCCGCAAGACCTTCGGTGATGTGAATCATGCGGTTGTTATCCAACCCCACCTTCACCACTTTGGGGGTCTGCTTATCGCCATCAATCATCCACACGGTCGGCCTGCCATTGACACGCAGGACCGACTGTACCGGAACGTACAACACATCCTCATACTGATCGACGATGATTTCCGCCCGGCAGCTCATGCCCGTGCGCAGGTTGGTGTGGTCCCCGTCAATCTGCACCGAGGTGGTGTAGACCTTCAGGTCGGGATTCAGCCAGACGCTCGTGGGATCGGGCAAGGGGGCAATTCGACTGACGGCCCCGGTGAAAGTTACACCCGGCAGAGCATCCACCGTGATGCGCACCGGTTGGCCCAGGCTGATCTTCTCCAGGCTGGACTCGTGGACTTTTAATTGCACATCGAATTCGGCTGCGGTGGGTAAAAAGATCAATTCCTGCCGCTCACGCACCTGCTGGCCTTCCGCCAAGGGTTCGGTATTCCCACGATATCCGCCACCCTGGGCACTAGTGGCATAGACCACCATCCCTGCGCGTGGAGCATAAAGCCTGGTCTTGGAAATCTGTTCTTCGATCTTGGTCAGTCTTTGTTTCTGCCGTTCAAACTCAGCCTCTTTGGCACGCAGGTCCGCCTCAGCCTGCACGATGTCAGCATTGGATTTGCTCAAGGCTTTATCCAGAGCCCGCTTCATTTGATCTACATTAGTCCGTAGCGTGTTGAGCTTGCGCTCATGCGTGAACCTCTCCAACAGGTCCTTATTGGCGACGGACAGATCATGATCGAGTTTTGCGCGTTGCAGCGCCAGGCGGTCACTCTCAAACTCAGTCTGGGAGAGATATTTTTCCTGGAAAAGTCGTTCCGACCAGCGCAGCTTTTCCTTGGCCTGTTCCATCTGTTCCCGGGCGAGGGTGATCTTGTTGTCAGCCTCCATCAATAGTTTGGGGTATTCGCCATCGAAATAGTTCGACAGGTCCTCCTGGGCGAATTGGTAGTCAAGCTTGGCCTTGGTGACATCGATCTCCGTCTGCGTCTGAGTCATGGAAAACTGCTCACGCGCACGAATAAAGCTGGCCTCGGCGTTTTGCATGGTGATCTGCTGATTAAGCAGATTCTCCTCCAGCTTGGAAGAATCCAGCTGGATCATCAAATCCCCCTTTTTCACAAGGGTCCCTTCAGGGATCAGGTAGATGATGGTGGTGTTACCCTCCACATCCGACTTGATGATTTCCTGCTGGCGCGGCTTGATCGTGCCCGTGTCCACGACGTTGATAGTCAGTGGACCACGCTGCACCACGAAGCTGGGCAAGGCTGAGGCACCGCTGTTACTGTCAAAAACTCCTGCCGAGGCTGCCAGCACCAGCACCATCGCTGCGCTGCCTGCCAGCACTCCCACTTTTGCGGGCTTGGATAATTTTCCGAACCATTTCATTCCCCATCATGGCTGAACTCCTTGATCCGCGGGTGCCTCCACAGGTGGCGCCTCCATCGGAGTCATGGCATCGTCGTTGTTCGTACCTTCGATCACCGCATTAGGCTGTGCTGCCGGGGGTATGGCCGTGAAAGTCGATGGATCAACTTCCAACACCGACCCATCATCACCCACCTCCAGCACTTCCAGATCACGCTGCATTTCCAGTTCCGCCACACGGTAGCTCACCATCGCCGAGGTAAATGCGTTCTGAGCCGTCACCAGCGCATCCTGAGCTTCCAACAAATCACGGATCTGGGCCCGGCCAGCCTCCAGAAACAGGTTCGTACTGTTCACTCGACGCTCCGCCAGCGTAAGTGCCCGTGACTGAATCCGCAGGTTTTCACGTTGCTCGAGCAGCCGGCGCAGATTGTTGCGAATCTCCAGCTTGACCGTGTCTTCGTTCTCCTGCAGCGAGCGGATCGCTGCTTCCAGATCAATCAGACTGAATCGGTAGCTGTTACGCTCGCCGGTACGTTCCAAAGGCAGGTCCAATGACAGCACGGTGGAATAATTACCATCACCGGGTTCCAGTCGCTTGTTTTCACCATCGGTGCCAGCCAAGGCCCCTGCCGAACCTCTGGCCAAAAGAGTCAGGTCCGCCCGCAGGCGGTCGGCAGCCACGGCTGTGTTTCGCTGACGATCCAGCACTCGTCCCACCGCAATTTTCAGGTCCAGGCGATTGCGCAGTGCAAGCAGAATGGATTGGCGTTCCTCCAGTTCATACGGCCCGCGATCCTGTGTGTTCGCTGGTTCCAAAACCACCGGGACATCCGCACCGGGCACCTCGGTTGGCCCCTCTTCACGGTCCAGTTTGTCGCCCCAGTCCTTGGCACGTTGGTACATGCCCTCCAAGACGCTGCGATCCATTTCAATACGGGCATCCACCGGCAACCCCAGCAGTTGTTTGAAACTGTCCAGTCGGCGGGCCAGTGATTGCTGGGAACCGATCCATGATGCCCGGGAGCGAAGTTCGTTTTGCCGGGATTGATCGACTTCGATCGGTTTGAGCCTGCCGGCTTCCTGCAAACGCTGGGCACGCCGGGTGGAAGTCACCAGCCTGCGGTAGTTGTCCTCAGCATTACGCACCTGGTCGTACTGCTGGAGCACCGACAAATATTCATTAAAGACACGCACTGCAAAGGTGCGTTTGAAGCGTTCAAACCGGTAGATGGCATAAACCAGATCGCGCTGAGCCTGGGTGAGAGGTTCGGTGACAATAAACTCTCCGCTGCCTCGCATGAGCGGCAAGGAGATGCTTGCATCCCCGGTGATGCCCCGGGCACTGGGTTTATTGCCCGTCAGCAGGGCGACCAGATTCATGGTCAACGCCGTGTTGAAAGTGATGCCGTTTTTGAGTCGTTGGGTCAACCCCAGCGTCCCCTGAGTTCGGTTGTCAAAAGTATCGGGCGGGCCGCTCAGGTCAGCATTGGTGGTGTTGGTGATCAGGCCATCCCAGGTAAGCCTGAAGTTTTGATCCGCAAGGTCGAGGCGTAAAGCTGTGCGAAAAACATCTTCTTTTTGGGTCTGGTATTCCCGGTTACCTGCTGCTGCCATACGCAAGGCATCGGTCATGTTGATCATTAGCACGCCATCACTTTCTCGAAATGATGACTGGGGATGGGCGGGCACATCCTCGTGCTTGAGGTAATCCTCATCAGGGAACTGAGGGATGGGTTCAAGGTCGGCACTGCCCAGTGCTTCGCGCACACTCAGGGGCAGGTCCTGCCGTGTGAGTAATCGGCGGCGCAGGGTGTCTGCAGGGGTTCGACGGTGATGGAGTCATCGTTACCGACGACATTGCCGCGTACCCTGCTGATAAGGTCGTGGGCCACCTGGTCCGCTTCCTCACGGTAGTCGCCGGGGGATTGACAGCCCCAAAGCAGGCCAGCCAGCAGCATTCCCAACATCCATCGATATTCAATGCGATTCAATATCATGTCACACATTATGAACTTCTATGGTTTCTTAGGTTGATCACAGCAAACTTTGCCCGGATGCACTGCCGCCCCGCGCAGGAACATCGCTACCACGGCTTCGGGTCGCTGATGCTCTTTGGGGAGAATATCACGATGACGCGCCCGGGTGCGCAGATCCCCGAGAAAATAGGCAGCCAGCACCTGAGCGGGGATTTCCAGCCGAATATGCTTCTGAACCTGACCCCGCGCGATCAGGGAAGCCACGGCTTCCAGCAATCGTTTGCGGCTGGCCTGCCAATGTTCCCCGACCTTTTTCCGAGTGTTAAGGGGCATGCTTTCATCGGAGGGGAGCATACGAATCAATTGCCTTCGACTTTCAAAGAAATCGCTGATCTGCGCAGCAGCAGAGCAAAGCTGTCCTTCAAAATCACATTTGTCCGGGCTGGTGGGGATGGCTTCGAGAATGTTGCCATAAATCTTCAAACCCCTGGGCAGCGGTAGAGAAAAACAGATCATCTTTATCCTTGAAATAACGATAGATCGTCCCCTTGCCGACCCCAGCCGCCTGG
>JAAUTM010000082.1 GCA_012031455.1 Phycisphaerales bacterium | reverse complement strand
CTATCATTGCCATCGATGTCTGCGGGTTCAATATTCCCTGCAATTTTGTTGCCGTTGAGTACAGTGCCTTGGGGGGAGACCTCATAGAGAGCGGCATAGGCACCTTGTAACAGTCCGCCGTCTCCGTTGGCGGCATAGGCGTATATTTGAGCACTGGAAAGATCCCAGCCCATGCCACCAAGAATGTTCATCGGAACAATAACATCATCCGCAAACGCCTGCGAGGGTGAGCCAGCGGCGTAGGCATTCATCGTCACACCGTTAACGTTTTCACCGATTGTTCGTGCGGATATGAAGCGTGTTCCGCCACCCGTCAGCGCTTGTTCATGGGTCACCAATCCATAAGTACCCACACCCACCGGTCCAACGCTGGAATCCAAACCATTGGTCGGACCGCCAGCTGACAAGGGCTGGGCATTGTCCCACAGAATGTCAGCCAGAGCTTGTGTACTTGTGAGAGCCAAAAGGCAAACGGCCAATTTTACTGCTTGATTACTGATCATGATTCTCTCCTCCTTGGTAAGTTGCTAGTTTCAGATCCTCAGAACGGCCATACTCGTTTCTGTCGGTGTGTTGTATTGATTCCTGCCAGTATTAATCCAAACATAATTAACGATGCTGGTTCAGGAACCATACCTGCGGGGTTGTAAAACAGATCATCCATATACAGCGTGGCATGGCCGATACCTTTGATGACTAGAGTGTCCAGGGATGCTAAACCGGACATGATATTGTCACCCTGCAATGTGCTCCACCACATAGGGTCATCAAGCTGCCATTGGTAACGATGCCACAAACCATCGTGTATGATTTCAATTTCACGCCCAGCGTATGTTCCGCTGGTAGTATCCAGAGTCAGGCTTATTTCCAGTCCAGGGTTGGTTGAGAGAATCCACATTCCCAACGTGCCACGAAGTTCCATACTCATGTTGGCAACCGCTGTACCAAAACCAGTGGTGCCGATGCCTGCAATATGATTCATTGTGAATGGCAAGCCTTCGTTGTCAACCTCAATTGACAACCGTTGAGAGTAAGTACCTGTGTGTGAAAGTGCATTATTGCGATTAATGCTGGTGTTGGGGGTATACTTGATATTTTGATTGTTTCCTGCGGTGTACTGAGGAGAACGATTGAAATAACCATGATCTAATTCAAAATCACTGAGGATCTTGGTTTGAGCCAAAACACCGCTGGATGGTGTGGTTGCCATGACAAGGCGAATGTCTGCACCGTAGTAGTAACGGAGTATATCAACGTAGTTCCACCCGTTATCAGAGAGGAAATCCGAACCATTCTGACTCATCGCACCACGATTACGTGGATTGCCAGATGCAGGATTGGAAACAAAACCTAGGCTAGTTTGTTCAATGAAGTTACCGATCCGGCCATGGTTATAAGTGACGTATCTTTCAGTGTTTGAGTAATCAATGTCTGGCGGGACCTCTGCGACCCCAAACCCGGCTGTACCGGTGTTGCTGTCGGGCCTGGCACCTGCCACATAGAAGCCCGCGATGGTGGTCATTGTTCCGGATGAATTACGGTAACGTAATATTTCACGTTCGGTGGCAATGCTTGCATCGAGATGTTTTGCAAAGGCGGATACCCATTGGAATAAACCTGATCCTTGGTACCATCGTAGATCGCTCCGGCGGTTTCCATTTTATAGTAAAGGTAGGTGCGGGCTGCCACAGCCTGAGCTTTGAGTGCTTCAAAGCTGGCCCCGCCATTTTCTGCCTGAACCACATTCGGAATGTAATCGGTCTCAACAGGAACCGGATAAAGAATATCTGTATCGATACGGTCTCTAACCTGAGCAGTTTCATAAGCAGATATACCATAAACAGAAGAAGTAAACACAGAGAATACCAATACTCCAGTGATTACCACGGGACGGAGCATGACATGAGTATATCCTACAACACTGTTCATGATAGTATGTATGGCATTACAGAGTACATCTACAGACGCCACATGTGGCTAAGTCACGCTCAAGGATCGATGCCAGGGAATTTGTCGCCAAGGTCGGGCTTAACGAGATCGCCGAACCAGAAGAACCAAGCTCGCTCCGAGCATCAGTAGTGAAGCAGGTTCCGGGACAACGTGCACACTGTTATCAGTGCCAAGGGCAAAAGAAGAACTAAAAACAGTTAAAGCACCTTGTCCTTCGAACAAGGCATCTTCGATAATCGGGCCGTCGGGGTTGTAAACAACGTTATCGATCCAGAAGGTTCCACTCCAGAAGGTTCCGCTGGCGGTGGATGCTGCGGAACTGAAGTAAAGCCCGTCGATGAATGTATTGGGACCACCGATTGCTCCATTCCCGCTGGCAAAATTGAACCATTGATCGGCATCGGACATGCTCCATTGCATCAAATGCCAATCACCATCAGCGGTCACCAGCTGAAAACTACCACGTTCCAAACCTGCGGAAGAACGTGTCCCGTCGTCAAGCAGGATAGAGGCATACAAATCCTGACTACCTTCCTCCAGGCGAATAAAGAAGCCCACGTAACCGGTGCTCCCCATCGCTTTATCGTCGTTGGTGATACTGCTGGTTGCGGGGGGGACAATCGGTTCCAGGGTTTCGGCATCGAATATATTGTTGATCTGGGACGCACCCCCTGAAAGCAAACGCAGTTTGAAGCCGTTTGAGCCTGAACCACTCGAGACAATATCAACCTTCAGGGAGTTGTCGCCTGTATGTACGATATTTGAATCAATCGACATGGTTGAACTGGCTGAGATGCCGCGGTTGGAACCTGAACCCAAGGCCCCGAAAGAATAGGGCTGTGCAGCAATCGGAGCAAAATGGCCATACTTATTGTTAAAGTCGGGATCTTCAAAGCTATCCAATACAGTTTGTACATGAAGCACGGCATTAGAGGCAGGTGCGGCAGGGCGGGGAACGGCGGGCAGTGGCACATAGTCCGGGTTAGGTTGTGCAAATACAGCCATATTACTGGCCACCAGTCGCTCACTGCCCACGGTCTGACCCGTGGATCCATCTGAGGGACTGTTGATTACACGAGCATTTTGCACGCTGTCAAAGGTGTCGTCCATGACCATGGTGGTAGACCCACCGCCATCGACATTGATTGCCTCCCAAGCTCCATAATAGCGTAACAGGTCACCCATCTCATCTGTTCGCATACCCTCAGCGTAATCATTCTGCCGACCATCTACGGTCATAAGAAAAATACGCTTGCCATCCTGCGATACCCCCAATGCGGTGTGAGGATTCACGGTCACGGTGTAACTGGCATCAATGGGGGTGACGTTAATACCATTCTGCAGGAGCAATTGATTACCGCCGATGGCGTTGTAAAGAGGAACACCTTGAATCGTGTTGGAGGTGCCAGCACCAGCCGCAGTAAGAATCTGCGCCAAGTTGTTTTGCGATACGTTAAATATTGGCTCAAAACTGTTGTTAGGAGAGGCTACCACTCCATTACTGACGCCAGCATAGACACCATTTGCGAAGAATTCGCCGCTAGGACCATTAGGAAAATTTACTTCCGGGTTGGATGTACCGGGTATGGCGATGGAGTAAAAGTCAAGGTTGACCCCCATCTGTGCGCCAACCTCATTCACAAAGCCGCGGGTTGTTTTACGAACATACTCAGGAGTGATCGTGGCAGGAATGCCGGGGTTCTGCTGAATCGCTGCATCAGGAGTTGGAATACTGATGGTGTTACCAGGCTGCATTAAGACACTGATTCCCGGGGCTGTCAGGTCTATCTCCAAGGTGTTGACCACAATTTCACGAATGAATCGACTTGACACATCGGTATCAGTCAAAGACTGAATGTATTGGTGATGTGTTACGCCAAGGAACGGCTCCGCTGACCGAAACAGAGCTGCATCAGTGACCGTTGTCAACAGCATCGGGGCGGCAAAAGTAAGCATGGTTATGCGGTTATTCATGGATTACCTCATTATGGCTTGGAGTGTGAATCAGGGTTTAAAATTGATCGATAAAAGCAACAGTTGTTTTCAGGAAGCACGACGGCGTGAGAGCATCAGCAGGCCAACCAGACTCATCAACATCATCGAGGATGGTTCGGGCACTACTCCGAAACGATCATTAAAATCGAGGCTGTAACTGAAGTCGCTTGCGGTAGGACCAATAAAATCGGTCAGATACAGATCGCGGTAGGGTGAATAGGTTTGAAACCGTATATTATCTGAGACGGCATCAGGATCGATGGTGAGCATGCGCAGATAGCCATCACCGAAGTTAGGCCAATCCTGGAAGGTAGTCATTACGCGGATAACCTGGTTACCGCTGTTATTATCATCCAAACGGCGCCATTCCCCATCACCGTTGACTACATTGTTAGCACCGAAGTGATTATGACCTGAGATCACCATAAATATCTGATCATTATCTCGAATCAGATTGTTCCACACATATTGACCAAACAATGTGGTCCCGCCGTTTCCCTGAGCAGGGTCTGCATCGCGCATATCTTCATGGGTAGTGACAATCGTGGGCATTCCGGGATATTGGTCGACTATGCTTTGGGCCCAGTTCAGGACACCACGGTTACCAAGTACAGCACCGACACCGGAGTAATCAGGCTGCCACTCCAGCCCCAGATGCAGATAGGTCCGTCCGCCGGCAGTAAAGAAGGTGTAGCTGTTCCCGAAATTGATATCGCTGGTAACACCATTCCAGGTTTCAGGCATGTATCCACCGAAAAACTTGGTGTTGCTCAGGGGTGACACCCCGTCCCATTGATAAGGTAAATATCGCTGTGGACCAAACCAAGTACGATAACCACTTAGTGAATCTACATCTGTCTTATATCCAACTCGGTTGTAATCATGGTTTCCGGGTATGACCGAATATGGGATGATGCCGTCAAGAACATCCATAGCCGTATCTGCAGCAGTCCATTGACCTGTATTGGAATTGTCCACTACATCCCCCACATGACTTACGAAGCGGATGTTCATGGATTCCTTATTGTTGGCAATCCAATTAGTCTGGGATTCGAACAATCGCAATCCTGCAGGATTACTGGCTGTGGCAAACGCATAGCCTTGAGTATCCGGCAAAATTACCATACGCCAAGGTTCAGCTAAAACCGGTGCGCTTCCAGCCAAAGACAACAATATTGCAGTTGCATAAGCACGCATGTAGTTCTCCTCATCCTGTTTGTGTCGATAATTCCTGAAAGAACTCTATCTGATCAATGTTGCAAAATGATGAGAACTACTTGTATTTCTGGTTAGAATATTATTAACATCATGATAAAAACATGTATGCCTCATGTTAATTGACACAACACACCGATAAAAAATGTGTAGTCCATATAATGATATACTGAATATATACATATATTTAGATGGTTCGGATGGTTGATAAACCAGATATCCAGTTATCCCCACAGCTTTAACTGGTGATCATGATCATGCAGTAATGAGCATCTCCTATTAGTCCTGATACCGCTCTGCCTGCGGGTCTCGACCCTGATCGTGCAGCGGGTGTACCAAGTGGTGGATCCAGTCGCAACACTGATTGCTCAAGGAATCACATATGTTGACTATCAAATCTATGAGTGCGTATGAATGAAGCTTCATGTAATAACAATTGCGATTAATCTTGTGCGTATAACCTTAATGCATACACGCTCATCACATCGCCAAGCCAAAGATCCTCTATCCCGTTATCGGGGTGATGTTCAGCGTCTCGGCCTCGTCCAAAGCCAGAGCTTCGATGATGTCCATTTAGTTTCATTGATTCTGCACCTGTATGACAGACCGTCGCCGCACTATGCAGTGCGACTGATCGCACTTTCCGCGGACGGCGAATTTGTGCCTTGGCCAGCAATGCTGCATCCTGCAGTCCAAGTCCTCGTTGCATGATGGTTATTGTAATTGTTGTAATTCGCTTGATAAGCGAGCTAATATGAATGCTGCAACCAAAGCCTTGGGATGGTTTATCCCTCTTTCCAAAAAATTCTCTCGTACGGTCGCTATAACCGCTGTTCAGCCCCGCTGACCAGAATCATCATAGCCTGCCAGGTGGTCAATCCTTAAGGGGACGCAATGTAATCAAATACAGCAAGCCACTGATTGATATCGTAGCAATCACATATACCCGGTATTTCTACCGAACGAATGCTGATAACCACAATCTTGCATAACTTTAACGGACACTCAACAAGACTTTAACGTTGTCTGAATTGAGCATATTTATAATGCCCTAACTTCCCTGAGGAAGGTTCAGCAAAGCGCGATGTCATTGCGAGCGTCTACGCATTGCGTCAAACGACCGATTCAACCCACTATTTTAGAGAGTTAATGACCATGAAACGATGTATCCCTGTTTTGCATGTTGGCATTGCTGCGATTGGTTTATCAGTGGTTGGTCAATACACGATGGGTGAGACATGGCGTTATGGTGTGTTGACAGAGTACGCAGGGGGCAGGGACTAGGGATGGAAGTATCTACGCGATTGA
>JAAUTM010000081.1 GCA_012031455.1 Phycisphaerales bacterium | reverse complement strand
ACCCGTGAAAATGAGTGTGGCATGAGGTTTGATGTGTATTTTGGAAAATGGTGCGATGGATATGCAGTCAACCCATAGGTAACCCACAAAGGATCGATGGATAATGCATCATGAATAATGTACGAACCAAAGAGAAGGCATTCGTAACATTATCTCTGAACATCATCCCTTATCCATCATCCATCCGTATAACTCCCGCAGGAGCCAACGATGCCCTTGAAACTGCCGATTTACCTTGATCACAACGCCACGACGCCTTTGGATCCAAAGGTGCTTGAGGCGATGATGCCGTATTTGACCAATCGCTTTGGCAATGCCGCAAGCCGGAATCACAGCTTTGGCTGGGAAGCCGAGGATGCGGTGGAAACTGCGCGGGAGCAGGTGGCCCACCTGATCGGGGCTGATGCCAAGGAAATCGTGTGGACTTCCGGTGCTACCGAATCCAACAATCTGGCGATCAAGGGCGTGGCCGACATGTACGCGGATCAGGGGAAGCACATCATCACCGACATGATTGAGCACAAAGCTGTGCTGGACCTGTAAACGCCTGCAGAAGATGGGCTATGAAGTGACCTACCTGCAACCCGGAGCCGATGGCGTGGTACGGGCTCAGCAGGTGAAAGATGCGCTGCGTCCGGACACGATTCTGGTCACCATCATGTGGGCCAACAACGAAATCGGCACGATCAACGAAATCGAAAAAATCGGCGCTCTCTGCAAAGAACGCAACGTGATCTTTCATACCGATGCCACGCAGGTCGTCGGCAAAATCCCTGTCAACGTCGAACTGGCTGGCGTCGATCTGCTTTCAATCTCCGCGCACAAGCTCTATGGCCCCAAAGGTGCAGGGTGTCTCTACGTCCGTCGGCGTAAGCCCCGTGTTCGTTTGACCCCTATCTTCGATGGTGGTGGTCATGAACGTGGCATGCGCTCCGGCACGCTCAACGTCCCCGGCATCGTCGGGCTTGGTGCTGCCTGCACGATTGCTGAAAAAGAAATGCCCACCGAAGCACCGCGACTGGCTGCTTTGCGTGACAAACTTGAAGACGCAGTACTGGCCGGGCTGGCGGGTGAAGGAGTCGTGGTCAATGGCTCCAAGCACGAGCGAATCCCGCACACCACCAACATCAGTTTCGCCTGGGTTGAAGGTGAATCGCTGATGATGTCGTGCAAGGATATCGCAGTGTCCTCAGGCTCAGCCTGCACCAGCGCCAGTCTGGAACCCAGTTATGTACTCAAATCGCTGGGCATCGGCGATGAACTGGCCCACAGTTCGATTCGCTTTGGTCTGGGTAGATTCACCACTGCCCAGGAAATTGATTACACGATTGAAAACGTGGTCACAGCCGTTCGCAAGCTGCGTGAACTATCCCCGCTTTATGAAATGCACAAGGAAGGTGTAGATTTGAGCAAGGTGCAATGGGCGGCACACTGAAATGGATAAAGGATGATGGATAATGGATAGATGTAAGAATTGACTAACGAACGCCAACTCTGAACATAATCCATGATCAATTATCCATCATCCATCAAAACAATGACCGGGATTTGAATCACCCTAAACCAACGATTACAGAGGACGAAAAAAAATGGCATATAGCGAAAAACTACTGGACCACTACGAACACCCCCGCAATGTGGGATCGATGCCCAAGGAATCCAAGCAGGTTGCACCGGGGTGGTGGCGCGCTGAATGCGGCGATGTGATGAAGCTGCAAATCATGGTCGATGAAACTACCGGCAAGATCGTCGATGCCAAGTTCAAGACCTTCGGCTGTGGCTCGGCCATCGCTTCCTCATCCCTGGCCACCGAATGGCTCAAAGGACGCACGATTGACCAGGCCATGGCCATCAAGAACACGGAAATCGTCAATGAATTGTCCCTTCCGCCGGTGAAGATTCACTGCTCCGTGCTGGCCGAGGATGCGATCAAGGCTGCGATCGCCGACTACCAGAAAAAACAGGAACAGGCGACGACCATTGAACCCGCTGCTGTACCGGCGTGCAGTAAGTGATACTGCTCCATGCAGGACGCGACAAAGTTGTGGCGCTAAGCAGAAACCAAACAACTCACCGACCAACTGATTAACCGTCTCACCAATAAACCCATACGAAGGAGAACCCTATGGCCATCGAATTGTCCGACACAGCTGCCCGTGAAATATCCACCATCATCGACCAGCAGGAACTGGACAAAGCCAAAGTCTGCCTGCGCGTCGGAGTCAAAGGTGGCGGCTGCTCAGGTTTCTCGTACCTGCTGGACCTCACCGAGCAGGAACGCGATACCGATGAGAAATTTGAATGCAAAGGCGTGAAAATCGTCTGTGATCCCAAAAGCTACCTTTACCTCAACGGCGTTGAAGATTGACTTTAAAGATGAAATCATGGGCCGAGGGTTCGTGTTCAACAATCTCAATGCCACCAGCTCCTGTGGCTGCGGCTCATCCTTCAGCGCTTGAAGTGGTTGACATGACTTCACAGCTTGAGGGGAGATCGCCACGATACCGGCAAGTAACATACCCCAAGCTTACACAAAACAAACATGCCCCCCTGCTCAGGTTACCTTAACCTGAGCAGTCTTTTATGGAAAATAATACGTAAAATGAGCTTTAACAAACATTAAAGTCATAGTTAAGCTGGTGAAGATAAATAGTTTCGCAGGTTTGGTATAATTGGCAGGTTTGTATTGACTGTGGCCAGTCATGCATTACAATAGAAGAGCGTAGAAGTTTAAACGCACTCCTCCTTGTCGGAGGGGGGAAATTGGGGGATCGTGGACTCATATTTATAACCTGAGTACCACAAGGAGAAGAGAAATGATCAGCAAGGGGTTAGTTACCGGGGTGATGGCATTAGCTGCAGGGGGCGTTTTTGCTGGCAATGCCATGGCCATCAATTTTGGAACTTACAAAGGTGATGTCGTCATGAAACTCATCGGTTTCGATGAGGGGACGATTTACACTGGTCTTGCAGATGGAACCTATGGTGGCACCGGCAATACTGCCAATGACATTGCTACCATGAACGGATTACCTCAATTTGCCCCCCGCTCCAACAGCAGCAATTCCGGGGATACCTGGGGCATTTTCCAGATACGTGAAATCACGGACCCCACCGGCACCGTGACCATCTACAACCATGCCACGGCCTCCAAGCATCTGGTGGGCATTTTCTGGGGTCTCAAGGACACCAAGATCACGGTCTCTGCAGGTGGATCGTTCCAGCAGATCGCAGGGGTGGACATTCACACGGCTGTCTTCGAAGTACCTGTCGGCTCCTATGATCCCAGTGGCGGCGCTCTTGCTGCCGGTTCTTGGGCTGGTGGCAACCCGGTTTTTCCCACTGTCACCACTGGCGACCTGATCTGGACATGGTCCTCGATTCCCGGTTCGAACCCCAACGATCCGACCAATGAATTTTTCACCAACTTCCTGCCTCAGGGCTTAGGCCCTGGTATTGCGATTTCCTTTGGTGATTGGGTTGCGGCCTTGGGTCCTGTTCCCTTCTGGGGCGAAGGTCCGGACAACGGCCAACTGGAAGGTGAACTGGAAATCAATTTCACCGCCGAAGGCCGATTGCAGGATACTTTTGGTGGAAAGTGGTTGCTTCGTGTTGACGATCCGATCCGCGTACAGGTCCGCCCGATTCCCGAACCCGCCACGGTGGGCTTGGGTTTGATCAGCCTTCTGGCCCTGTCCGCTGGTGTCACTCGTCGCCGAGCTTGATACAATCTGACGCATCGAATCTCAACCAATTTACGGGGGCCTGTTCAGGCCCCTTTTATTTACCCGGATTTCACAATTCGCACACCAAAACCTCATCAAATATGGCGAAACTTACGCAAGTGATTTAATTCCATTCCTGGCTGGTAATCCTGGTACACGATCGGCTCGACGGTTACCGTTTGACCCCATGCAAGATTGATGCTTCGCACCATGCCTCGCATCATCCCCTTGGGTACGCTGGATTTTGATATGCCCGGAGTTAACTGCAGCTTGATTAGCCAGCCTTGCCTGCCGGGTTCCATGAAAAAATGTCCGGTGAAGAATTCAGGCCGCATGGATCGGGCAAACAGTACTTCGCGAATCTGATAGGCTCGGAAATCAGGCACTAGCTCTCTGACAACTTTCGTAGGCTGCTTCATTGTCCCCCGTCCAAAGATCGCCAGCATTTGGCAATCCGTTCTTTGGGCAACAGATCAGGTCGCCCTGCATGTTCCACCAGTTCACGCCACTGCGCATACGACCACACCTGGGCCAAGTCCCCCGTGCAGTAACGGATCAACGGCAGCAGTCTGTTTTGCTCCAAGGTCGTGACAACCAGCCGATGACATCCTCCGACAACCGGCGTCTCCACCCAGTAACGCCAGGGTTGATACTGCACCAGTGTTGGCACCGCCGGCACATCCCCAAAGAGCTTCTGCCGAAGCTCACCCTCTTCATGAGCAGCCTGTCGGATCATTCGACAGCCATCGGTTTCCAGACCGACCGACAAGCCCAACTCCGATACGCCAAAGTTGATCATGCAAGTTCCAGCCAGTCCGGGGCACGCCTTTTCCAGCAAACCTGTCACATAGCTCCGCCAGTTCTCCGCAATCCAGTCTCCGCCCGTAATCAGATGCACCGGCCCGCCCTTGCGACCAAGGGCTTTTTCCCTCACCGCCTGTTCCAAAGCGGCCTTGAGCAGAGGCCAGTCCCCCACCAGGATCGTCTGCCCGAAACTAGGGCGTGCCACCCGCAGGGCGGCTGTGACACTGTCACTGCGTGGCCCGGTTTCAATCACCGCTGGCAAACCTGCTTCGATCCTCACCCCCGTCGGCAAGGCATTGATCAGCAAGGTCGGCTTGCCTGCAATCTCAAAAAGCCAGTCGAGCATCACATCCAGTTCCGACACCGTTTCACAGCCGGACTTGCGTGGCTCAAAACCCCAGGCAAATTCACCCGAATAGCCCGAACTGGTGTAAATCAGACCGGTCTGCCGGATCCGCTGGGCAGGCAATATGCCGTCGAGGCTGCGGCCCTTGAACATCTTCTTTTTGTCAAAGATCGGCAGCAATACCGTCAATTCACTGAGGCTCTTAACCCGCAGGGACTGCTTCATCAGCTTTGTGCCAAGGCCGTTTTGGTAGATCGGAAGCTCACAAGCCTGCGTGAGGACTTTTTGCGCCGCTTGCAGGGTATCTGCATCCGACCAGCATTGGTCCGCCTGCGCAAGCCTGCCAACCCATTGCTGGCGGAGTTTGCGGACCAGCCAGCCTGGGGTGTTCGATTCTTCATGCTCTGTCTCCTGTATGCCTGCCACCCAAACGACACAGGTGTCACAAACCCACCTACCCCAAGAAGTCAGCCCCATTTTCCTTGTTTAACCATATCGCCTTGCTTACCCCAATTGTACAGCTTAGCTGGATAACCAAAGGTCGTGGAGGCATTGAAGCACAAGTTCGGGTTCCCAATCCTGGAGGTTCACCATGGTCCACGCAATCGCAAATACAACCCTGAAGCAAACCCCAGCCTGCGAGGTGGAGGTTGTGTCACCTGCTCAGCGGGTGGAACGCCTTCGTCGGCGGGTCACACGTTTGCAGAAAATGGGCATGTTCGATGTTACCGAATCGCTCTATGTCAGTCGGGTCAGCAACTTGATGGAACTCAAGCATGCGTACCATCTGGTGCATGACACCTTTGTGCATCAGGGTTACATATTGCCCAACCCTTCGGGGATGCGCCTGCGCAGCTATGAAGCTGTGCCCGAAACCGCCACGTTCGTCGCCAGGGCAGCGGGTCAGATTGTGGGCGTGATCGGCTTGGTGTTTGATTCGCCCGACATGGGCCTGCCTTCGGATGATGTCTTTGGTGATGAAATCAATCAGCTACGCAGACAGGGTCGCAAGGTGGCGGAGGTGACCAACCTGGCCGTGTCACCCGATTTCCGGGCCACTCGTGCTTTCATGGAACTGTCCCGCGCCATCTGGGCATATGCCGCCTCCCACGGGGTGGATGACCTGTTTATTTCCATCAGCGCTGGCCACTCGCTCTTCTTTGAAACCGTACTGGGTTTCAGGCATGGGGCGACAAACGTGTTTATGATTCCACCACCTCTGATGAAGTGGAAGGCAAACGTCTGGACATGGACCAGTTCGCCCAACATCTGAAACTGGTGGACATGGTGAGCGAAGGCGATCAGTCCCTGCATGACTGGTTCATGGTCCACAATCCCTACATTGTTTCTCCCGTGGGCATGGATCGTCTGGCCCGCAAGCAATTCCTCCATGAAGGCCAGCTTTTTGGTTTGTTTGTCAAGGATTCTGATTTTCTGATCCAATGCCCCAGTGAAGAAAAGGCGCAGATACGTAATCGCTGGGGTGCAGTGACTTTTGATCGGCTGTACCAAGCCGCTCTGGCCTTGCGGAAAAAATCCTTGCAGGCAGCCGCCTGAGCCGTGACCTGTGGGTTGGTGCAGGGCTGATATCAATCACGCATGAATTAATCCGATGGCGAAAATAACGGAACCCAGCATGGCCATGCCTGGCTTTGTTTG
>JAAUTM010000080.1 GCA_012031455.1 Phycisphaerales bacterium | reverse complement strand
GTGGATGGCCGGGTGCGTCAGGTGTCGCAGGTGGAGTTGCCGCTGCCGGTGCTGCCACTGCTGCGGTACCCGCAAACGCCGCTGCCAAGGGGGATGGTTTTGCGGAACCGGGCAGTCAATCGCTTTCGTTTGAACTGACGCTGCCGGGTGCAGCCCTGATCGGTTTGTCCCATGACCATGCGGACCCATTATCGATTGACAATGCAAGCTGGCTGGTGCTTGATCCGCCACGGCCTCTGCGGTGCTGCTGGTCACGGCGGGTAACACCTATCTGGAGCGGGTGATTGAATCGGTGGGGTGCGCAAGCTGGTGACCATGACCCCGAAAAATATGAGGATCAGGACCCTGCCAGCCTGCGGCGAAGCGAAGGGGATGAAGGGTTTGATCTGATTGTATTTGATGATTACACACCCACGGTGGTGCCGGTGGTCAGCAGTGTCAGCTTTGCCGGGACTGCCGCATTACCGGGGCTGGAACGCAAACCCACAACCACCAGCGAGCCGCAGACGCAGGTGCTGTTGAACTGGCGGCGGGAGCATGCCCTGCTGCGTTATGTGGCGCTGGATGATGTGCTGCTGGTGGAACCGGGTCGGCTTGCTTTGCCGCAGGGGGCGGTGGTGCTGGCCACGGGTCAGGCCGGGCCGGTGATGGCGGAAGTGAATGTGCAGGGGACACGGCATGTGGTTGCCAGTTTCCCGATCCTCAAAACCAACTGGCCGATGCAGGTGAGTTTTGCAGTGTTCATGAGCAACTGCCTGGAAGTGCTGGGGCTGGAGGGTTCAGGCTCGGCTGGGAAGTGGTATCAGCCGGGGCAGGTGGTGTCGTTGCCGGTGGGCGATGGAAAAGATCTTGTGGTGTATGAAGGGCCGGTGCGGTTGGAGGGGCGGGTGCAGGCTGCGGAAGCGGTCTTTCCGATGCTCGAACGCGTGGGGTTGTATCAGGCATCCACCGCAGTGCCACGAAGGTGGCAGCAACTGGCGGTCAACCTGCTGGATGAAAAGGAAAGCGACCTGAGGCCGGCGACGCAGTTGCAGGTTGGCACCACGACCGCGCAGGCCTTGGCACAGGACACCACCATCCGCAGGGAAATCTGGCCCATACTCGCCTGGATCGCCCTGGGTTTTCTGCTGATCGAATGGGTGGTTTACACCCGCAGGATGTATCTGTGAGCGGTGGAGCTAAGACGCAAAACTTGAGGCATGTGGCGCCAAGACTGTTTCATCACTCAGTCCTGAGTGGGGCGGGCATCATGCCTGCCAATGGGCGCATGCCCATTTGAAACAACCATGGTCGATTCACATGAGCCTTCGGCTCATTGACAGGCGGGACGCCTGCCCCACCGACACCTGCTCCACCCAAACCCGTTGTTATGAAACAGTTTCTAATCCAGTGCCTGGATTTGCCTGCTGAGCTGAGCAAAATGTTCATCGCTGATGACTGCGGTGCAATCCGAATCATCGACCGAGTCTGCGGGGGATAGCGGGACCAGCTTCGGCAGCCGCCATAGGCCGGGTTGTTCATGATCGTTTTGGGGGTTGACAATCGATACACCCGCAGCAGCAGCACATAGAGCGGGTTCTCCGGTTTGTATTGCCAGCGCATGTCCAGTTGCTCATCCGTCCACCCATGCAGGTCGTGAAGTTCATCAAGCTTGGCACGCTGGCGGATTTGACGGATGCAACCTGCTGGCACCTCACCCATCAGTGTCAACGGGATTTGCGTCGGCTCCACCCCGCTGCCGGTGATCAGGCTGCGGTGCTCGCTGCGCAACAATTCAGGCTTTTGGTGGAGCCACGAGGGAAACAGCACAAACCGGGGGTGTTCGAGCACGAAGCGTCCCGGACCATCGATTTCGTGAATGCCGCCTTTGCGAAAAAGCACATGCCACTGGCCCTGGCCCATGCACTGGCAGACACTGGCCCATTCTTTGAGTCCAACATCGATCATGCACAGAAGTTTAACCGCAGTTGCTATTCTTGGCGGGATTTGTGATTGCTCACGATTGTGCTCCCGGTCGCGCCTATGATCCACTTCACCCTCAATCACGGTTCCAACGCATCTGGGCGATGGAACGCATGGACGGTTGAGCTATTCCTCGATCAGGAACAAACACCTTGACAGCTGCAAACCCTCCCCGACGGATGCAATGGTCCAACATCGACTGGCCGGTGGTCATTGCCATTGGTCTGATGCACATCTTCGCCCTGCTTGCGTTTCATCCGGCGTATTTTTCCTGGTCGGCTGTGGGCGTCATGGTCCTGCTTTGCTGGATGTCCGGCGGGCTGGGCGTGACCCTCGGATTCCATCGCCTGCTGACCCATGGTTCCTTTCAAACACCCAAGTGGATGCGCTACCTGCTCACGGCCATCGGCTGTACCACCTTGCAAGGCAGCCCGGTCCAGTGGGTGGGCACGCATCGTCTGCATCATGCTGAGAGCGACACCGATCACGACCCGCATACCCCGCGACATGGATTCACCTGGGCGCACATGCTCTGGTGCATGACCCGCAATCCCAACGGCAACGTCGCCCGTGATGCCGCCAAGGACCTGATCCGTGACCCGGTCATGGCCTGGCTTGATCGCAATTACCTGGTCCCCGCCGTGGTGCTGGGACTCATCCTGCTGGCACTGGGCGGCTGGTCGTGGGTGATCTGGGGCATGTGCCTGCGTACTGTCATTGTTTATCACGGGACATGGTTTGTTAATTCCGCAGCCCACACCTGGGGCTACCGCAATTTCAACACCACCGATGGCTCACGCAATACCTGGTGGGTGGCGATCCTGTCCTTTGGTGAAGGCTGGCACAACAACCATCATGCTCACCAGCGGTCCGCAGCCCACGGGATGAAGTGGTGGGAGTTCGACATCACCTATCTGACCATACTGGCGATGGAAAAAGTCGGCCTGGCCTGGCGCGTGGTCAAACCCACACCGGACATGCTCGAGAGTGACATCGCTGAGAAATCCAAGGCTGCCGCTTAACAGTCTTGTTTTCATTGACCCACACCGTTGCGATGTGGGCTTCGAAGATCTACATGGATGTTCACATCCGCTGGACCACGTCAATCCCCAGCAATTCAAGCCTTTTTGCAGGGTGCATGCGGTGGCAGCACAGAGCATCAAACGTGATTTTCGGATGGCTTCATCGGGAGCGGTGAGTACCGGGCATTTTTCATAGAACTGGTGATAGGCCGATGCCAGTTCGTAGAGATACGTACACAATCGGTGCGGCTCCAGCGACTCGGCCACACCGCTGACGGCTGCGGGGAATTGCAGCAGTTTGAGTGCCAGTGATTTCTCCGCTTGCTCGGTGATGTGAATTTCGAATTTCGAATCTCGAATGTCGAATTTCGAAATATCCATATCAGCTTTGCGGAAGATCGAACTATATCCGCACGAAACGCATTTTTGCAGATACGGGGCTGTGTTCCCATCGAAGGAAAGCATCCGTTCCCAGCTGAACACGTAATCCTTGATGCGATCGTTACAGAGGTCCGCGTACTTGATTGCACCGATGCCCACGGCATGAGCAATGTTGCGGCGCTCATCCTCCGGCAGCTGGCTGTTCTTGCGGGTCACCAGGTCGTAAGCACGCAGTTCAGCTTCATCCAGCAAATCCGCAAGCTTCACCGTGTCACCGCTGCGGGTTTTGAAAGGTTTGCCATCTTCACCCAGCACCGTGCCAAAGGGCACGTGGTCGAGTCTGACCGTGGTTGTGTTTTCTGAAACAGCGCCCTCACCTATACCCTCAACCGGCTTCACCCAGCCAGCAAGCTCCGCAGTCTTGAACACCATGGCAAAGTGCTGTTTTTGCCGTGCATCGGTGACATAAATATTTCGCCTAGCCTGTAGTTTTGCAACCCGGTAGTTCAATGCCGCCAGATCGGTGGTGGCGTAGAGGTAGCCGCCATCGCTCTTGCGTACGATCAGCGGCAAGGGCTTGCCTTCTTCATTTTGAAACCCCGGGACAAACAACGCACACCGCCCCATCACTTTCCTGTGCCAGCCCTTTTTCCTCCAGTTGTCGCACCACACCGGGCAGCTGGTCGTTGTAAAACTTTCCGCGCGGATGTCCGCATCGGTCAGATCAATATTGAGTTGTTCGTAGGCCGACTCAAAATGGGCTTTCGATATATCCACCAATTCGTGCCATAACCTAAGTGTCTGTGCATCACCGCCCTGCAATTTCACAACACGGTTCCGTGCCCGCGTGGCAAAATCTGAATCACTATCAAATTTCGCCTTGGCTTGCTGGTAAAACGTATTGAGGTCGCGTATTTCCGGCATGGAAATATGAAGTCCGCCGTCCGATGAGTTTTCGATTTTTGTCCGTGCGCCCATATCAATCATGAACTCAATGAGCATCCCGAACTGTGTGCCCCAGTCGCCCAGATGGTTTTGCCGAATCACTTCATGGCCTGCAAACTCAAGCACCTGGCAATGGCATCGCCGATCACCGTGAACGCAGATGGCCAACGTGCATTTCCTTGGCGACATTGGGCCCGGAATAGTCCACCACCACTTTCATCTTCCGCATCGGCTCAGCCACGCCCAGCCGCTGATCACCCAGAGTCCCCTGCACCTGCTGTGCGAGAAACTCAGGCTTGATTTTCAGGTTGATGAACCCCGGCCCGGCCACCCCCGGCTTCTCCTCACACACATCCTCCCACGCCAAATGCTCGACAATTTTCATCGCCGCATCACGCGGCTTGAGCCCCAACGTCTTGGCCAGACTCATCGCCAGGTTCGCCTGGTAATCCCCGAATTGCACATTGGCAGCCTGCCTGAGAATCGCATCGGTCTGAGCATGCTCGGTCCCAAACGCTTTTTCCAGCGCCTTGGCGAAGCGATCCTGAATAATCCAAAGCATGTCGGGCATGGCAAAAAACACTCCATCCGTCAGGTTGGGGCGAAATACAAGCCTGTGATTTTATCGAATTTTCAGCGCTGCGAATCTCGATGTGAACGACGAGGAAATGAGGAGTTCCATGTTGCCGTGCCCGTCAGGGCTGGATGGCTGTGTGAAGTATCCGGGGCTATAGCCCTCGGCGTCATCATTTCGAAATCCGAAATTCGCAATTCGAAATGCCTCTCACTCTGCCTCGGCGGCCAGTTCCTTGGAGCGATGTTGCAACTGGGCCTTGAGTCTGGCGAGGATGGAACTGTGCATCTGGCTGACGCGCGACTCGGACAAATCCAGCGTCAGGCCGATTTCCTTCATGGTCATCTGTTCGTAGTAATAGAGCACCACGATCAGCCGCTCGGCACGGGAAAGCCCTTTGGTGATCATGTCCTTGAGGTCGGTCTTCTGCACGTTGGTCAGCGGGTTGACCTGGCGCGGGTCCTCGAGCACATCGATCTCACGCACATCCTTGTTGGAGTCGGTTTCAAACCATTTGCGTGAGAGCGACACCACCCCCACCGCCCCGGCATCCTTGCGGATCTTGCCGTATTCATCTTTATTCAAGCGCAGCTTCTTGGCGATTTCATCTTCAGTCGGCACTCGGCCCAGGCGCATTTCCAGTGCTTTGCGGGCCTGATCCACCTGACTGGAACGCGAACGCACCAGGCGTGGCACCCAGTCCATGGATCGCAGCTCATCGAGAATTGCACCACGGATGCGGGGAGCGCAATAGGTTTCAAACTTGACCCCACGGTTGAGGTCAAAGGCATCAATGGCATCCATCAGGCCGAAGATGCCCGCGGACATGAGGTCCTCGACATCCACCTCATCGGGCAGCTTGGTATGCACCCGCTCCGCGTTGTAGCGGACCAAAGGGAGATAATTCTCCATCAGCCGGTTGCGCAGCTCCTCGGTGGGCTGCTTGCGATAGCGCAACCAGATTTCCTCGATGGGTGTGTTGTCTTTGGGCGGAGGGGCGATAGGGCGTTGTGGGGCCCGACTTCTGGCCATGGTCAGCTCCTTGACCGGCTCGTACCGCCTGTCATTCTTCCATGAGGCGGTGGGTTTAGTAATGCGCTGGTGCCATCACCAGCGAGAATTTTTTCACGATGCCTGACGCCTGACAGGTTCAATGCCTTGGGCGGATATCTTTCCAGCCACGTCCGTCGAACCTGCAGGTTAGTTCCATCTTCTTCGATGATCACATTCGATCCATTGGTCGCATCGTCGGCATCCGGCAAGCCGTCCGTGGGCATGGGGTGCGCTGCCTTGTGAGCTTCGATGCGCTGATCAACCAACGGATTGCGCCACCATTCCCACACCCAAGCCGACGAACCAGCACACGAACATGGCCGTCAGAGCGCGCCACAAAATGGTCTGCGTACTGTTGTCGACCGACCAGCCGACCACAATGGCAGCAGCAAAGGCCATCAGCCCGAAACAGGATGCAATCACTTTGGCGGGAATCGCTGAGCACTCCATTGCTCAAGAGACAAATTCCATTCCCCAAACATTTCACCACTGAACTGAAATTATTGTAGCGAGTGGTTTGCCTCAAGGGAACCCCCATATCGTCAAATGCGTAAAAAATGTGGAAATGTGGGGGTTTGTTTTGTTAAAAATTAAAATCGGCATTCA
>JAAUTM010000079.1 GCA_012031455.1 Phycisphaerales bacterium | reverse complement strand
GATCGACTGTTCGGGCTGGTTCCCGTCAGTTCATCACTCACAGCCGGGATACCACCGGACGCACCAATGCCTACGACCCGCGTTTATATGATCCATCCAACCCCAATGGCGCTGTGCCCTTCGTGATGCCTGACCTCGATGAATTAAGCCTTGCTGCCATCAACACCTTGAGCAATGACCCCGATGGGTTCTTCCTCATGATCGAAGGCGCCAGCGTGGATTCAGCCGCCCACGCCAACAATCTTCCGCAGATCATCGAAGAACAGCTTCAGTTCAATCGGGCGGTTGATGCGGTGATTCAGTGGGTCGAAGCCAACAGCAACTGGGATGAGACCCTGCTCATCATCACCACCGATCATGCCAATGGGTTGTTTTTAGGCCCCCAATCGGATTCCATTTTCATGCAGGACCCGACCGCAGTTGGTGTAGGAGAACTACCATTGGGCATGTGGTGGAGCACCAACCACACCAACGAACTTGTTCCCATGTGGACCAAGGGCGTGGGCAGTGATATGTTCGCATCCATGTACGATGGTCTGGACCCCCGGCGAGGTCTGTTTATCGACAACACAGATATCTATCATGTGATGTCAGCCGTGGTACCTGAACCCGCAAGCATGGCCCTGCTGGTCCTCGGTGCCGCTGGCATGATGCTGCGTCGGCGCTGATGAATGATGCCCGAATCGATGTCTATGTGAAATCGAGGACCAGACCTCAGGGATTCCCTGAGGTCTTTTTATGGGTCATTCTCGTCCTGCACCCGCTGATATTCCTCTCGCATAAGCTTGGATTCGCGAACCCGGTCGTGCAGCGAGGTGGTGTTGTGGTAACGCATGGCCAGCACCTTCAGGGATGATGTCACCATCACCCACATGAGCAGGCCAAGGACCAACAGCGCAGGAGTAGGAAGTTCCCAAAGCATCCGTTCCACTTATCGGCTTATTTAGATCATGGCTGAATCGGCATTCCCAGTCAGTCTTTCACCTTTTGACTTGCTACACAGGCGATTCCAAACAAAGAACTAGATTTGATTACTGCAAACATGCGTAAACTTCCCATGGCTTAAAGTTGCAGTTTGTACGCAATTGTATAAACAACGATATTGCATATAGAAATAGAATTATATGGATTTGTATCAATCTCATGAGGATTAATCACAAATATTTCAACAGAATACGTACTTATGACTTGATTGTGATAGATTGTTGGTTTATAATTGTTGCGTCAGCACCATTGTTGAGGTGTTTTCATGAGTCATATGGCCACCATTCCAGCGATGCCGCCCATGTCCCGCAGTGGTCAACTGCGCGTGGTACAGGCTGTGCAACATTGGATTGAACGGGGTGATCTTGCCCCTGGCGATGCCCTGCCCACCATGCGGACCCTGGCACAGACCCTGTCCATTGACAAAGCCACCGTTTGCCGAGCGCTTTTCTTCCATGCAGGATGAAGGCATTGTCAGTCGTCGAGGCAGGCGTTTGCATCTGACCACCCAGGTGAACAAAACCGAATCCGCCTCCTCGCTTCTGGGCAACACGGTTCTTGTAGTCACCAGTGTGGACCCAGCCGCCAAAACCATTCGTCAAGGCTGGCTTGGTCAGGTGATCGAAGGGTTGCTCGGCGAAGCCCACCAGCAGAATTGCAATGCGATGATCGTTCATCCCCAGCGGATCGTCAACGAATCCGCCCGACTGCTTGCTGCCAGCCCCATTGGTCTGGTGCTTCTGGGCATGGATCGCAGTGCCCAGACCTTACAAACCTTTGAACAGGCTGGCCTGCCTCTGATTCTTTACGGCGACGAATTTGAATCGCATGGCCATGACATGATCACACCCGATCACGTCAAGGGTTCCTATGACATCACCCGCTGGCTGATTGCCCGGGGTGCCAAACGCATCCTCCGCATCTGGACCCATCGTTATGCGGGTCAGCCCCGGCCGATCTGGCTCAGTCATCGCGATCAGGGTTTCGAACAAGCCATGAATGAGGCCAGCCTGCCCGTGATTCCTGCTCTGGAATTTGCCCGCAGGTCCGTCGGCCCGGATGAAGACAGCTTTGATCTTTATGTGCGTGATCTGGCGGGACGCATGGTGGAACACATGATTGGCCCTGAACCCGTGGATGCCATCGTGCTGCCCAACGATGGGTCGGTCTCCATCACCGCCTCGGCCTGCCGACTCTATGGCAAGGTTCCCAATCGGGATGTCCTGATCGCTGGGTACGACAACGACTGGAAAATGGGGCATTTCATTGATCGTGATCCCACGCCACCGGCTGTGACCACCGCGCACGACACCGTGCATCTGGGACAGGCACTCATCCAGACCCTGCTTGAAAGAGCTGGCAATCCCTCCGTGCCGCCCAAACGTATCAGTCTTCCGCCCCGGCTCATTGTGCCCGGTCATAATTGATGCCAGTGATTCACTTTTAATGACTTAATGGAGATGGCCGAACGTATCAATACAACCGACGACCCCATGAGGAAAATCGCTTAACTCACAACGGATTACCAGCAATGTCGCTCGTAACCGAGTTTCATCACTTTTCTAAGGAGGATTCATCATGTACCAGCCCGCAAAGTTTCTCAGCACCGCAGCCGCCTGCATCGTCGCAGCAACTGTCACGGCTTCGGCATCGGCGGGGATCATTACCGAATTTACGTTCGGCAATGCGTTACCCAGTAATGTACTACTGGGTACTTCTTCGAATCTCACCACACCCTCTTTTTGGAATCTCGCAACCAATTTCAACAAGGCCAGTGCGGAAGGATTCACAACAGGTGCGTTGGGCGAATTCGACACGAATCAATCGCCCTTCGCTGGTGTCTTGCAATTCACGTTCACTCCATCAACCGATCCTGTCAAATTCACCATGCTGAGCATACAGGCGGCTCAGGGTCTCAACGAATCGACAACAGTCGAAGGCCGCTACAAAATCGGAACCGATCCTACCGTGTCCCTTGGCTCAACAATTATCACATCCCAAGGCTTTCCGGGAACACAAAATCCGACTCTAGTAACCTTTGATCTTTCAACGGTGACTGCTTTACAGAACATCGACGTCCCCGTCGTTTTCTCGTTTCGCGCACAGGCTGCTGCTTCCCGCCTGATCTGGCGTGTCGACAACATCCAGCTCTCTGGTGAACTGGTGCCCGAACCAGCTTCCATGGCGCTGCTGGCGATGGGCGGGCTGATGATGCTCTCCCGGCGTTCACGAATCATGGCCTGAAAGGTTCGATAGACTTCTTGGGGCATGCCATAACCGGCAGGCCCCGATTTACATCGTTTTATCAATGTTGTTCTGGAGCCATATCATGACGCAAAAAGCCTTCACGCTGGTGGAATTGCTGGTGGTGATCAGTATCGTGGCTTTGCTCCTGGCGCTGCTTCTGCCCGCCTTGTCTGGTGCCAGAGCCGAAGCCCAGGCCATAGCATGTCTATCGAATGTCAAACAGATCGGGGTGGGCATGGCCACCTACAGCAACGATTTTCAGGGATACGTCCCTGCCACCAATACCATTGCCAACATTACCACAGGGGGCTTTCCTGCCTGGAACATATCGTTTGGCAGCGGCTGGGTGAGTCGCCTGGCCCGGGGCAGTTATGTGGAAACCACTTTTGACATGAATCAGCGCAAGCGCGATGCCTTTACCTGCCGACTGGATCGTACCACCGTCTATACCTCGAATCTCCCTTATTACAGTTCGTATCGGGGCATTTCACTTTATTACAGTCTGGCACGCGGGGGCGTGAGTGCCCCTGCTTATGAATACAACTTTAATACCAAACACTCCATCCGTGCGGAAGAATTATACAGGCCGGCCATGGAATATACCCAGCCACCGATGACCAAGAACAGCCAGGTCTATCCCCTGTCGCGTCCGCCCAAACGTTTCCCGCTCCTCACCGAAGCCCATGGCGCCACGGGAATGACCCATGATCCATGGGGTTCACCCTTTGCCTTTACCAATCTTAACGCCACCACCGTGCCCCATCCTCAGTTCAAGCGTGCCACGCTGATGAACGATTTTTCCGGAGCGCGTATGGATGTGGTATGGAACACACCAATGGTCGTCTATCCGGGTGCGGTACGTTTTTACTTCCCCGGCAATTTTTAATTTTCCCGTAGTCATGGCCAAACGAATCCGCCTGCTGAAGCAAAACTGACGTAATCTGGAGGGTGACGATAGCAAGCAGTCCTGAGTCGCCCTTGAGATAAGAGAGAACAATCGTAACAGGACGCAAGTTGATATAGGAAACGCACGCAGCAACGTGCAGGAGTTATCCATTGGTGATTTCAGATGAAGCAATTCTTGTGGTAGTAACGACAACGACTACGTGTGTAATCGTTCGGGTTTTTTCATGTCCAATTTTTCTTGAAAGGAGCGGATCATGACTGGCAAGGGAGTATGTTTGGGCAAGGCAGCAGTGCTGGCAGGTCTGGTGCTGGGCGTGGTAGGGGCAGTGCAGGGATCGCTACTGGTGGATACTTTCGACACCAGCAGCGGACTCAATGGCAACCTGGTGCGTCAAAGCGGCACGCTGGCTCCGCTGACCTACAGCATTGATCAGCGTACCGCGGGCAACGTGGAAACGACGAATCTGTTTTCCATCAATGTCAACGGGCAACTCACGCTGACCTCCGGCGGAGTGAATGTACAATCCGGCGTATCGATCTCGCCGGATGTCAACTTCAATTCCAGCAGCAGCCCGATGGTCATCGAGTTCAAGACCGATGCTTTCATTAATGACTCGGCTTCAAACTTCTGGACCGGTGTGGGCTTTGGTTCAACCCTGACCAATCGCTACGGGTTTCCCAATTCCACCCTCAACGACGGGGTGTTCTTCCTGATCGGCTCGGCGGGGCGGTTTGAATTGCTGGATGGGGCCAATGGTACAGGGATCGATGCCAGCGGCCCCAACGGCACTCTGCCAACCGGACTGGTGGATGTCCGTGTGGAAATCTCCGCCATCGGAGCTGTCGCTCAGGCAATCAATGTTTTTGTCAATAACAACCAGTTGGACCTCAATGGCGCTGCGGATGGTTTGACCTACAACCGCACCGCACTGCACGGGGACAATTACATTCGGCTATTGGGCTGGGTTCCCAATGGTACCAACCTGACCCACGTGTTTGATGATTTTTCCATCACAGTCGTTCCCGAACCAGCCTCGCTGCTGCTTTTGGGGATGGGCGGCCTGCTGGCGGGCAGACCCCGGCGTAGCGCTGCGATCTAAATGCAACCTCCTGCTCCTCGTTCGTTTGATAACGAACGGGGGGGATTGTTTCAAGCGTGTATTTTTCATGTCTCCATATTTTTCACGAGGTGTTTTATGAATCGTTACCATGCCACAAAGAATCGTGCCTTTACGCTCATCGAGTTGCTGGTGGTGATCAGCATCATTGCCTTGCTGGTGGCCTTGTTGCTGCCTGCTCTGGCTTCGGCGCGGGAAGCAGCTCAGGCTTCCAAGTGCCTCAGTCAGCAGCGCCAGGTGGGGTTGTCCATGTACAACTACACCGTGGACAACACCGGAAAGATCCCCTTTGGTGCGTGGCTCAAACCCAGTTCAGCAGGCAACATTTCGTGGGATGACCTGATTGTTGAATATCTGGGGGTGGACCTGACGACAGCTCAGCTCAATTCCGGGCTTAAAGCCGACGTAACGGCAGGCTGGGGTTCTGCCAAGTTCGTGCTATGTCCCGCCGATGTGGATACCGATAAGGGAATGCGCAGCTATGCCATGCCCACGCAGAACAACAATGTCAGCACCGGGGTGTATGCAAGGATCAGTAGTGGTCAGGTCATCGAAGGCGGTATTGCCAATGTCAAAGGCCCAGCCCATGGGCCGCTGCCACCCCAGCAACTGCGTATTGAGGATGTGCCTGAAACCTCCAACACGATCCTTCTGACGGATTTTGCCCAGGCCGGCGGTAACGTTGGAACTCATGTCGAATCATGGGTGCGATCGGCATTTCGGCAGACGAACATCGCCGATACCAATGGAAGGCTGACCAATGCCCTGCATGGCGGGACCCTGAATTACACGATGATCGATGGTCGAGCCGTGCGGCTTAAACCTCTTGATACGGTGCGTGACAAGAATCCGGTTTTCATGACCGTGGCGTATGAACAGACCAGCCACGGGATGTGGTCGATCGAAGCCGGTCGCTGAGGGTCAGCAGCTTTGGACATGGTGTATATATGACTTGGGTATAACCCGGAAGGATTGAATGATGATGCAGGCGAATTACTGGCGATTGATGGGTCTGATGCTGTGCCTATGTGCTTCGTGCTCATGGGCACAGGACAGCACCGTGCTGGTGGAAGGCGGAGCACGTGATACGTATCAGGCACGGCGCGGATACGACGTTGAATACGGCACCTTTGAGGGCCGAAAGTCAGCACGGATGTCGTGGAATGCCGGTTCCGGGACACTCAACGAAATTGCATTTCGCGGTCGTCCTAATGTGCTGGCGTTTGAAGCGGGGGTGAAACTGGCCATTGAAATCAACTCGGATGATTTCCCCAAGCTATCGGGTGCAGGGGT
>JAAUTM010000078.1 GCA_012031455.1 Phycisphaerales bacterium | reverse complement strand
CTCAGGAAGCCCATGCCCTGGTCTGCGACAACCAGATTGCCATGCGTGATGTTGAGCATGGTGGTCGGATGCCAGACATTGACTACACCCAGTCCGGTTGGCATCTGTCCAAGGTGCAATTCGGTGAACTCGGCATAACCGCCATCATTCAGGGTCATCGTTCCAAAACCAGCACCGCCGATTTCCGAATGATAACCAAGGGGGTGATACTGAATCAGCCGGGAACCGACGCCGGTGACGGCAACATCGCCATTGGAGCCTTCGTTGCTGCCAACCCAAAATTCACCATAGGGGTTGCTGAGCAATCCGCCCGCGTTGATGATCACTGAGCCGACACCAAAATTGCCGACGATGGTCGGGGCATGATCGTTTTGGAAGACAGAACCTTCGCCATTGACCTCGAGCCTGCCATAAGCACTGGCTGCGTTGCCGATATGGACCCAGGCACTGGAAGTGGTGGCCACATAGCCTTCAGGTGGATTGGCCGGGTCCGGTAGTTCGGCGACCCAGTTGCCTTCACCATCCTGCCAGCCACTGACGTGATCGACACTGACGACTTTACCGCCGTAACCCACAAACAATTCGCCGTGGGAGTTCTCGCCGATGACAAAGCCGTCGGAGGTGACGTTCAGAATCGAACCGCTGTCCTCGACATTGATCCAGCCAGTCCCTAGTATTGGCACCAATTCATTATTGCTGTCCGTATAGTCATATTGAAGCCCGACGAACAGGTCGGCTGTGGTAAATTCACCCCCGGATTGCACGAACAGACTACCTTCTCCGCCGTTACCGATCAGGGCGATGCTCATGACCTGCACCTTCGACTGAGGCAGGCTATCCTCCGGTTGCGCACCACCGATGGTGAGAACGCCAGTTCCTTGATGGACCTGAATCGTGTTCTCGACATCATTAAATTCAAATCATAAACGCCCAGATGCAACTGGCCGGTCTCGACCAGACCTCGATCGCTTACCAACAGCCCGGGATCACCGCCCATATGCAGGGTTCCACCGTTGCCAGCAAATCCAACAGTGAGCGTTGCTGCACTGATGTCCCACTTGGAGCCCAATCCGCTGACCTTGGCGCGACCGGTACTGTCAATGCCCAGGCCGATAGTCGAATCGCCGGTGCTGGTGAGTACCCCGCCCGATTCGATATTCAGTTCACCTTGCCCATTCACCCCGACGACCATGCCGCCGAAGTCACCGGTGGAAGCGGTGGCCCCGTTGCGCACCGTCATTACTCCCATACCGTCGTTGCCCAGTTCGATCTGATGCTCCATCGTCAGGTCCGAGCCTATGCCATCGACCAGAATCGTACCGGTGGGGGTTAACGTGCCAGCTTCCGTGTTGGTCGCGCTGAGGATGTAAGTTCCCAGAACTTTACCACCCTGATCCACGATCAGTGTGCCTTGGCCGCGTTCGCCAATGAGAATGACCTCATTGAAATTACAGGTGAGTTGGGCTTGATCTGTCACATGCAGTGTGCCGCTGGCATTATTCCACAAGCCCAGCTTGATCCAATGAACACTGGCGGAAGCTCCATCACTGATTCGGGCGTCTCCTGTTCCCTCGATGCCGATTTCCAGAAAACCCTGATTCCCAAATCCGCCCACGCCCAGGTCCATGGTGGTTCCCGGCCCGGTCAAATGGAAATAGCCGGTGGAGCCTTGGTTGTACCCTACCTGCACGGAGCGGGGAAACAAATTACCGAGATATTCAAGTCGGCCTTCTTCACCGCTGTACATCCCCACACACATTGAGTGATATGGCTGCGTCAGTTGATAATTGTTTTGCCCTGAATTGATCTGCACCCGATCGTTGCGGATCATCAGGGCCTGATTGGTGATTGATTCGTCCAGGTTGACCGTGTGCCACGAGGTGTTTCCACTATTGAAAATTGCCATGTCCCAGCGCCGGGAACATTTTCCGTATTCCAGTTGATGGGATTGGTAAACGAGGCGTTACCCCCCAGCCCCGTCCAGTAAACTTCATCCGCAGGCACCATCTGTACCGGGATCGCAAGCATCCCCGCGATCAGTACCGCCCATTTCGAAACAGAATTGCCGCGCTGAAAATTAAAGCAATGCATCTTCAATCCCCTCCCTCATGTCAAGGAACAAATCATTCATTGCCCCGACCCTACAAATCGGGACATACAGGTATTATGTACTCATTGCAAACCAAGGCAAGCATATAACTACTGAGTTTCGCATGAATGCGAAGCTGGAATGCCTCTAATCAATACAGTTTTTCTGAATGCCATGTGCCAATGGTGACACATCGCTGTGGATGTGGATATGAGCGAAAGGATTGCATGGTGGGTCATGTATGGTGCAATCATGTTCAACCCTGCCGGTCGGCACGGTAGCGGGCGGGGGGCATGCCGACCCACTGTTTGAACTGGCGGGAGAAGAAAAACACATCGTGGTAGCCACAGTTTTGAGCGATGACTTTTAGGGGCTTGTCACTTCGGGTAAGGAGATCACGAGCTTTGCTGATACGCAGTTGGATGAGGTGTTCATGAGGTGTGCTGCCGGTGGCCTTGCGGAAACGTCGGCGGAGGGTGCTGACATCCATATTGCATTGCATCGCCAGCTTGGGGTAGTCCGGGCTTCCCTGGGTGATGTGCTTTTCCAGTTGATCCAGAATCATCGCCAACCACACCTCCGGGTTTACATCCATTTGTCGGGTTTCTGCCAGATTAATCAAAAGACCTTCCAGCAAATGCACTGCTTTTCGAGTGGACCAGCGGTCGGCCAGATGTGCAAATTTCAATAGAGAATCAAATCGTTTCCCAAATGAAATATCCGACAACACAGCCTGCGGATCAATGGGGAACAAACCTTCAGCCGACCACCGTGCCACCTGCGGTCCGGAAAACGCAATCCAGCGATGCACCCAATATCGCTGACCATCCGCCACATGAAAGCGAATATTGGGCCCCGGGTAACACGACCAGCACCATTGCCCTTCCAGTGCATAACGCCGGTTGCCGATGCTCAGCGCCACAGCCCCTTGCTCCATGTACTGCAAGGTAAAATAATCCGCAAAAACCTTATCAATGTAATGCGTGCAGCGGGGAACATATTGGCCGTGTAAAAATGTGATGTCCGTGGATGCCATATGCCTTTATTATACAAAAAATGAATTCCCTATCCATGGCTGACCTTGTGTGAAAGTAAGATAGTCATAGTAAGACAACCATTTACCCGAGGCACCCATGGCTGAAAACTACAAACGTATCGGTCACTTCCGCACCCCCGGCGAGTTCGCCACATACATCGCCGGTCTTGGCTGCGATCTGCCTATCGACAGCCAATTGCTTAAAGCCAGCGAATCTTCGCCACTGGCAAAAGTATGAAGGTCGGTTCCTTCGCTGTGGCAACCGCTGGTGCATTCACCCCATCGGAAGGCTGGGACGGAACCCCCGATGGCAAACCCACCATTCACACCACCCGTCGCTGGGAGCGCTTTGGCCAATCCGGTGCCAAGCTCATCTGGGGTGGCGAAGCTTACGCTGTATGTCACGAAGGACGCGCCAACCCCAATCAGCTTTATTACCGCCCTGAAAATATTGACTCCACACGTGACTTACTGGAAGCACTCAAGCAGGCACATCGCCAGCGCTATGGAACTGCTGCCTGTGATGATTTATTGGTCGGGCTGCAACTGACCCACTCCGGCCGATTTTGCAGACCCAACGACAAGAAGAAACTTGAGCCACGCATCGCCTACCACCATCCGCTTCTGGACCCCAAGTTCGGCATCAAGCCGGATGATAACTCTGTCGTGCTCACCGATGACGATATCCGACGAATTATTGATCAGTACATCATCACCGCAAAGATGGCCTGTGAACTGGGCTTCCAATTTGTGGATGTCAAAGCCTGTCACGGCTATCTCGGCCATGAGTTTTTGTCTGCCTACAACCGCCCCGGTCCCTTCGGCGGTGACCTGCAAGGCCGAACCCGTTACCTTCGTGAAGTTGTGCAGGGCATCCGTGCAGCCTGCCCCAAACTTATGATCGGTGTACGACTCTCAGCTTTTGACACCTTCCCATATCACCCCGATCCGGCCCGTGGTGTGGGCGATAAACTTGGTCCGGGCATTCCCGATGCTTACGACTTTGCTAAATTCGGTCCTTACCCGGGCTTTGGCTGCAATCGCAACAACCCGCTTCAAATTGACCTAACCGAAACCATCGCTCTGCTGAAAATAATGCGTGATGAACTCAAGGTTGAACTGGTGAATTTGTCCGCAGGCTCGCCATATTACAACCCGCATATGCAGAGGCCGGCGATGTTCCCGCCCAGTGATGGTTACCAGCCGCCGGAGGACCCGATCCTCGGTTGTGTTCGGCAAATTCAAGTCGTCCGGCAACTCAAAGAAGCGGTGCCGGGTCTGCCCATCGTCGGTACGGCTTACACCTATTTTCAGGAATATTTACCCCATGTGGCACAGGCCGTGGTCGGCCGAGGCTGGGTTGATTTTGTCGGCATTGGCCGCATGGTTCTCTCATACCCTGAACTATGTGCCGATGTGCTCGAAGAGGGCCGATTGCGCACGCCCAAACTGCTTTGCCGGACTTTCTCCGACTGCACCACGGCCCCGCGTAACGGGATTATCTCCGGCTGCTACCCGCTGGATGATCATTACAAGCAGGCACCCGAAGCCGATGATGTGAAGGTCGCCAAAGCAGCCTTGCGTGAAAAACTGAAAGTGCTGCATGGCGGGTAATTCGTGAAGAACCGACCCAGGCATCGCCATGCTTGGGCATTGGATCGCAATTACATTGGTTGGGGAAATCAACGTTATCATGCTGGTGTGAACGACACACCCCTGCGCTTGCTCATCGTCAGTGCTGCGTACCCGCCTATGGTGGCCGGGGAGGCAACGCAAACTTTATTTTTAAGTCGAGCTTTTGCCCAGCGAGGCTGGTCGGTTCATGTGCTGACCACCGATCGAAGTGGTGCCACAGAAAAGGTTGGCTACACAGTTGAGCAAGGATTTACTGTTCATGCCACCATGCGGGACTGGACCTGGGGTGACCTTGGCCGACTTCGACATGTTGTAAAACAAGTGCAACCCAGTGTTGTGCTCATCAACTACACCGGCTGGCTTTACGACCATCACCCCATGGTCACCTTTGCCCCGTCGATCATCAAAATCATCGACCGTCAGATCCGTATCGTGAGCATGATGACGCATCCCGATGGATCACGTGAAAACAAATTGAGCCCGGTCAGCCGATGGTTTCACCGGTTATTGCGTTGGGGTATGAAAGACAGGGTGAGTTTCAACTATGGCACACTGCTTTCGGGCAGTGACAAAGTAGTCTCACTGGCGGAAAGCTTTGAATTGGCATTCGTGCAGCAATATGAAAAGGTCAAGCAAAAACTGGTGGTAATCCCTCCCCCAGCCTTGATCAAGCTGCATGGACAACCGCCGCATGTGGCAAGGTCCTCAGGTCGTAAATTGTTGGGCCTGGCTGCGACGGATCAACTGCTTGTGTACACCGGCCTGATTGCGCCGGGCAAGGGGCTGGAAACATTGCTCAAGGCTCTGGCCATGCTGGTGCCAACGCATCCGCATCTTTCGCTTGCGTTGGTCGGCGGTGTGGTGAATGAGCAGTTGCATCATCACCGCACTTATGCCGAGGAACTTGATTTGATGATCGGGGAGTTGGGATTGCGCAACAAGGTGCATCGGATCGGACCGTTCGAAGTGGATGACCAGGAGCCTTCGCTGGTGTTGGCGGCTGGGGATGCAGCGGTCTTGCCTTGGGACAAAGGTGTCCACATGAACAACAGCACCGTGGCCACGGTCACGGCCCATGGTCTGCCGCTGATTACCACCATGCCCGAACAGCTCGAATCGATATTTGTCGATGGAGAAAACCTGCTTCTCATTCCGCCTCAGGATGCGCAAGCTTTGGCGGGAGCGATCCAACGCGTGCTTCATGTACCGGTGATTCGGGAAACACTCAGGCAGGGTGCTGCCCAGTTGCAAAAGATCACCTGAGCTGGGATGTGGTGATGGAACGGCTGGAGGGAATTCTCAAAAAGTAATGATGTATGACAAGGAGATATGTGTCATCACTACATTAATCGGACTTTTTACATAGGCAAAAAAGGCTCAGTCCGAAGGCATGATTAAACGGGAAACAACTTACTCTTTCAAGATCATGGATGGTGAGCAGTAGATGATTGAGCCACTTTGGGTACAACTTCAATTCGCTACGGGCTTCCATCAGATTGTTTTTCACAAAAAGTCTTTTTACCATGCGTGATCCTGCTACTGCCGGGAAGAGACTGACAAAATAATAACGGATTTTCACAGGACTTAATCCCGCCATACGAAGCGTACGCTCAAGGCTTGAACTGGTATAACGGCGATAATGACCAAGAAACAAATCGTGTCCTGAAAATACAAACATAAATGCTGGTACAGTGATGAATATGCGTCCATCGCCTGCCAGGCGATCAGCATATTCGCGAAGTAATCCAACATCGTCAGATACATGCTCAAGCACATCCATCATTAAAATAAGCGGATATATATTGTTGTCAACTTTACG
>JAAUTM010000077.1 GCA_012031455.1 Phycisphaerales bacterium | reverse complement strand
AGAGTACCCAGGGCGGTGACCACGGCTTGGCGGGATGAGGCAACGAGCGGGGAGGGGGATTCAACTGCTGCGCCTACTGCTGCGCGATCTGCAAAAACCTCGGTTTTCACGGGGTTTTTGCATGCCAGCAGCGCTTTTGTAAAGCGCAGGTTGCCGGTTCGATTCCGGCAGGTGGCTTTCACGTCCTCTCACCATGTTCCATGTTTGCTTACTTGTCTGGTATCGTCTGCACACTACCATAGCCCGACAATACACTAACAACCCAATGTTTGATTGGTCCATACATTAAGCCCCGCATCCATGAGCACTCATCCCGATCAGCTTCTCCGTGCTGCCATGCAAAAGCATCAGGCTGGTGATTTTGCCCAGGCCCAGCAGCTTTATCGCCAGGTGTTGGCCAAAGACCCACGGCAGCCTGAAGCCCTGCATTATCTGGGGGTGCTTCTCCATCAGCTTGGACATCATGCCACTGCCTGTGAACACCTTGAGCTGGCTGCATCCATCAAAACTCAAGATGCTCAGGTTCACTACCATCTGGCTTCCGCCTTGCGAGAAGCAGGCAAACCCAGCCAGGCCGTAGCCGCACTGACCCGGTGCATTGAAATCAATCCGAGCTATGCGCCGGCCTACAGCTTAAAAGGCAGCGCTCTCAAAGACATGGGCAGGTTGGTTGAAGCCTGTGCAGCGCATCGACAGGCCATCGCCATCAAACCTGATTTCGCTCAGGCATATTACAACCTGGGCATCACTCTTGAGGACATGGGCAAGCACGAAGAAGCAGTTGCTGCTTACCAGCAGGCGATTGTCCGTCAACCCAAACTGCTGCCTGCCTACCTCAATTTGGGAAATCTTTTTGGTGCCTTGGGGCAATTGCGCGAAAGTTCAGAGATCTACCGCAAGGCCCTGGCAATTCAGCCACGTGATGCTCGCTGCTGGAGCAATCTGGGCAATACGCTTTGTCGATTGGGGCAACACGAGGAAGCCGTCGCTGCATGCCAACAAGCTGTGAAACTTCAGCCCAACTACCACCTTGCTTACAACAATCTGGGCAATGCACTGTTGCAGTTGGATCACACCGCCGAAGCAGTGCAGGCTTATCAACAAGCCATCGTGCTCAAACCGGATGATGCCCTGGCCTACAGCAATCTGGGCAACGTGCTGCGGGAACTCGAGCAGTTGGATGAGGCTGTCGCTGCCTGCCGACGTGCGGTGGAACTTGACCCAACCCTGGCTGAGGCTCACTACAACTTAGGCAATGCACTTAAGTATGTAGGCCTGGCCGATGAAGCTGTTCAGGCGTACCAACATGCCATCGAGTTGCGGGGTAACTTTCCCGAAGCACATACGAATCTGGCGTATTTCCTGCACTTTCATGCTGGTAGCGATGCCGGGGCCATCCATACCGAACTCCGTCGCTGGCACCACGCAACATGCCCAGCCGTTGCAGGGGCAGATTCAGCCGCATGCCCAGAATCGCAACCCGGATCGCCGGCTGAAAATCGGTTATGTCTCCCCGGATTTTTATCAACAGGCCGAATCGTTTTTCACCGTGCCACTGCTGGCCCATCACGATCATGCAGGATATGAAATTCACTGCTACAGCAGTGTCGCCAAAGCCGATGACATCACCCAGCGCCTGCGCGGTATTGCCGATGTCTGGCATGAGGTGAAATCATTGGATGACCAAACCCTGGCACAACGAATCCGCGAGGATCGCATCGATATCCTCATCGATTTAACGATGCACATGGGCAATCATCGTGCACTGGTTTTTGCCCGCAAGCCAGCCCCGGTGCAGGTGTGCTGGCTGGCGTACCCGGGTGGGACGGGCATGGATGCCATGGACTACCGCATCACCGATGCCCACATGGACCCGCTGGATGCGGATGTATCGTGTTATACGGAGAAGTCCGTCCGCATGCCCGACTGCTGGGTGGTGTATGACCCGCTGGTGGAAATGCCTGCCCGACCTGCGAAGCAGA
Source organism: Phycisphaerales bacterium (assembly GCA_012031455.1). The sequence goes on along the minus strand of JAAUTM010000077.1, from coordinate 4,658 downwards.
CCGGGCCGGTGACTTTTGGATCGCTGAACAACCCTGCCAAGATGAATCAGCCACTGTTAAAACTTTGGGCCAGGGTTTTGCAAGCGGTGCCTGATTCCCGGTTGTTGCTGCTGGTGATCAGTCCCGAATACCGCAGGCTGATCACCCGGTGGTTGGCTGAGGAAGGGGTCGTTGAGGAACGAATTATTTTCGTGGGGCGTATGAGTCGCAGCGAGTATCTGCGCATGTATGACCGGATCGACATCGCTCTGGACACGCTGCCTTACAACGGCATCACCACCACCTGTGATGCCTTGTACATGGGGACCCCTGTGGTCACGCTTGCTGGCAAAACGGCTGCCGGACGCGCAGGGCTGGCGATGCTTCGCACCATCGAGCTGGGGGAACTTGCAGCACAATCACCCGATGAGCTGGTAGAAATATGCAGGGGACTGGCGCAAGATCAGCAGCGATTGGAAAGCCTGCGGGCCGGGCTGAGGCAGCGCATGCAGCAGTCACCCCTGATGGATGCCCCGCGCTTTGCCCGCAACATGGAGGCTGCATACCGGAAGATGTGGCAGGCATGGTGTTCAGCGTCGCCGGTATCCACGATGGGCTGACAGATCCCTGATTAAGGCAACTTCACACTGCCGAGCCAGACATTGCTTTGTTTGTGTGAGGTGAGGAACACTCCCAAGTTTCGGCCTGTCCCGGGAAGCAGATGAAAACCTTCCAGTTCATCGGCGGGTGAAAAATCATCGAATGGTGCGAACAATCGCAAAGGACTTTGGCCTTTGAGTTCCGGCCCTTCCAGTTTCAAGCCCGTCAGCCGCCAGCCTAAACCGGGGTCGTATTTCTGCACCAGCACCAGTAGCTGATCATGCTCATCCCACAGGAGTGATTGCACAAACGCACCACAGGGCATGGACTGGACCATCACCCCCGGCTCGGTGGTGCGCCTGGCTGTCTTCAACTTCACGGGATCATACAGGCGCACTGCATTGTCCTTGTCGCCATAGTCACTGGTCGCAATGCATACCTTGCCCTGATACGTGACAAACTCCGGGCGTGTGCCGTTGATGGCAGCATCATCGTGTACCACATGGAGCACCGCATGATTGAGGTTGCCATCAGCCCAGAGTCGCTGCCAGTCGATGTGATATATCACGCCCTTGCCCGCTACCGTGTCGCCGAGAAAGGTGCCGTAGTCGGGGTGATGCGTCAGGCCGGTGGGGTGACTGACAAGGTCTTTGCCCTGCTGGGTGAGTTCCACCTGGCGCCCGGTGTAAATCAGTTGCATGGCAGCACGGTCGAAGGTGTATTCCCGGATGATGCCGATGTCCCGGTCCCCCGTAGAGATAAACTTTCCCTTCGCGCACTTCGATCCCCTGACCTGCCCCGATGCCTTCGATGGTTTGAGCGGTGAGCAGCTTGGCCTGGATCAAAGCCTGCGGGGGTTCGACCACTTGTTGAGATTGGCAACCGCCTGCAAAGAATGCCAGCAACAACATCAGCATCATGGCGAAGGGCATCCAACACGATGCACGAGGCATCAAGTGTGGGTGGATGGCATGGGGATGGGAATCAGAATGCGTCATGGCGGGATCTCCCTGAGGGACACCTCATGATAAACCCAGTGAGCAAGGGCAAACGTGAGTTTTGTGTTGGCTTTGTGTTTAAAAGTGGCGTTGCGACGGAGTCATGCAAGGGCCAAGGGGGATCATGGATGTGATGCCATTCGTCGCTGACGCAGGGCTTCAAAAAGGAGGATTGCGGCCGCATTGGAGGCGTTGAGGGAATCGACGGGGGACGCGGCCATGGGAATGGTGACACAGTGCCCATGCAGCTTGGCGGCCTGTTGCCAGGTTTCATCAAGGCCTTTGTCCTCAGCCCCTATCACCAGCGCGGTTGGCCCGGTGAGATCGACCTGAGTGTACGCCCGATCAGCCTGCACCACCGCAGCAATGAGTTTGATTTTTGGGCAGCCAGAAATGCGAGGATATCGGCAGTGGAGCCAGCGAGGATCGGCAAGGTAAACACCGCACCGGTGCTGGCGTGAATAACGTTGGGGTTGAAGGCATCGACCACCGCATCGGCCACGAGCAAGGCGCGGCAACCAGCGGCACTGGCGGTGCGGGCCATGGCTCCAAGATTCCCCGGTTTGCTGATGCCCATGGCTACCAAATACAACGGCGGCTCCGCTGAAGTTGCATTGCTATGGGCCACCGATTGCAGCAACTCAACCGATGCTTGCAACGACCACTTGGGTTGGGCAAACACTGCGAGCAGGATTCAGGGTTTTCCTTGTATGCCATTTTGCGCATCACCGCTTCGCTTACCTGCACCACCTGAGCCTGCTGCTTGGCGGGTAAATCGAAGGGGGCCGATGACGATGCCTCACTGGCTAAGGTCGGACATTCATAAAGTTCATGCAGGGATAGACCTGCTGCGAGGGCGCGCTGAATTTGCCTGCGACCTTCGGCCACGAACAACCCGGTTCGACGACGCTCACGATGTTCGCGTAACAAACGCACCACCGCCTTGATGCGCGGGTTGGTAGTGCTGGTGATATGAGCTGGGAGGTTCATGGTTGGTTTAGGAAGGAATCATGTCGGCGAATTTTCGCCTGAACTCATCGAGGCTGGCCACGCCGGAGGGAAGCTTCGCCTCATCAATGAGCATGACCGGGATGCCTTTGCGAATGGGGTAGCGCAAACCCATACCGGGGGGCTTAGTGGCGACAAGCTCATCACCTTCCCTGACCAGAGGGCAATGCAGCAATGGGCAACGCAGCAGCGGCAACAACTTGGGGTCGATATCCATCATGGTGTCCCTTGCGTGATTTACGAATGTTACCAAGCATAATCCAAGCGATGTCGAATTACCCGCCACTTGACGACTCATCGGGTGAAAACTGGCTTGCAGGCTTACGGAGAAGCGCCCTTGACAATGCCAGCAAGATAATCGGAGGTGCCAACGCATGGCCCGCTCAGCCGCATCGTCCGATAAATAAGGCCTTTGGAGCTTTCATGAAAAACCAATCAATCGCCGATCGTTTGTCAAGTTGATGACTGGGGTGATGGTGCGCCAGCATTTTCCACAGCATTTTCGCCGCGGCTTGCAAGCTGGTGGATAAGATAATTTTGCGCGCTGCAAATACTGTTTTACCATGTGCTAACGCTTGAGACGCACATCGGAGCACGCTTACCCCTGTTGCAAAGTGGAAGCAGGCGCGCTATTTTTCCCCTGTGGCAAAGGATTGCCGCCCCGGAGGCATCAATCAGGGAAACGTCCGAGAACCCCTTAAATTGTTGCGCTGGAGTGTGCCGGACGGAACCATTTCGCCTGACTTATCCTGCGTCTGGTGGGGAATTTGTCCCAGACGCTTTCTAGCTTGTCGCGGAACAATCCGTGGCCTTCTTGTGAAAGGGAGTGAATGTGCCCACAAGCACTTCCGCGGATATCGTATCGACCCGTATCGCCCGGCGTCTGGCGGAGGTCGTTGGCCCACAGCGTTATCAGATGTGGTTCGACCGCTCAGCCAGGCTCGATTACCGTGACCAGCAGCGCAGGCTGGAGGTGGTCGTTCCCAACCGCTTCATCGCCGACTGGATCGGCAGGCACTTTCAGAATGAAATCCAGCAGGCAGCGCATCACGAGGTCGGCCACGCCGTGGACCTGAACGTCCAGGTGGACCCTGCCCCCTTTGCCGCTGAAGCCTTGGCCACCGGTATCAACGGCCACCACCACGGGGCAGATCCCTCTGCCGCTCAAGACCCTTCCAGCTCCGCAGACTCCCTGCAAGGCAATCCTGCCAAGCAAAACGGCCGGCATCAAGGCAGCATAAGCTCCAATGGTCGCCGACATCCCGCTCCGACCCTGAGCCTGCGTTACAAACTGGATGATTTTGTCGTTGGCCCTGCAATCAGCTTGCCTATGCCTCCGCCCTGCGCCTGGTGGACAACGAGGACAACGACCTCACCGGTGTCAGCCCTTTGTTCATCCATGGCGGCGTCGGCCTGGGTAAAACCCACCTGCTGCAAGGCATTTGCAGACGGATGCTTGCTCGTCAGCCCCATGCCCGCATTCACTACACCACTGGCGAACAGTTCACCAATGAGTTTCTCACCGCAGTGCGCAGCGGCAAGATTGATGCATTTCGTCAGCGCATCCGTAAGCTGGACCTGCTGGCGGTCGATGATGTGCATTTCATTGCCAACAAGACTGCCACGCAGCAGGAATTTCTGCACTGCTTCAACGCCATCGATCTGGCAGGCGCTCGCATCGTGCTGGCTTCGGATCAACATCCCAAATTGATTCAGCAGTTCAGCCAGGCACTGGTCAACCGCTGTGTGCGCGGGATGGTGGCCACCGTCACCACACCGGACACCAGTACACGGGTGAAGATCGTGCAGACTCTGGCTCATCGACGAGGCATCAACCTGCTCGAATCGGTCGTCGCTGTGGTGGCCGCCAAATGCCCCGGTTCGGTCCGTGAACTGGAAGGCACTCTCACCCGTCTGCACGCTCTGGCGACGCTCAGCCCTACAACCCGTGGCGAGGATGACAACACAGCAGGGCTGGTGGGGCATACTCTGGTGAACCGTGCTTTTGCTGCCGAGTTGATGGATGAACGTGCCGGCCGGTGCGGGTGGAAGCAATCCTCGCATGCGGTGGCG
>JAAUTM010000076.1 GCA_012031455.1 Phycisphaerales bacterium | reverse complement strand
CCGGCCTCGCCCCCGGAGGCTCGGCCACCCTCTCCCATGGGGAGAGGGTTTTTCAGAGCACCCCCCGTCAACGACAGTTACACCATTGATTTTTCCGCGGTGGGGGCATCGTGGCCGACAGCGACCCTGCCAGTGAATATGAAGAACCCTCACCAAAGCCCAAGCTTTGTTCAAGGCTTTGGGGCAGACGAAAGATGGTGTGGGAACTTAACTTATCAGGGGATTGGGCCGATTCCCTATAATGCAGGAATGGTCCAGTCATCAACACAACCTGTACGACCTCAGCCACGCACCGTGGCGCTGGCCCGGCTGTTTGCCGAGCATCCCCGATCCTGGCGCGATTTCACTTACCTTTACCCGGTCATCAGCAGACGCTCCCGTGGCCTGTCCATCGGCATCAATGTCAACCTCAATCAGAAATGCAGCTTCGATTGCGTCTACTGCTCCGTCGATACCACCCCGGTCCCTGCTGCGGAGGCGACCAAGGTCAATCTGGATGTATTGGAATCCGAGCTGGCGCAGATGCTGGAACTGGTGCGCTCGGGCGAAATCTGGAATGACGCAGCCTTGCGGGATACCCCGGACAAATACCGCAGGCTTAACGACATTGCATTCTCCGGCGATGGTGAGCCAACGATCTATCCCAAGCTCGATGAAGCCATGGCACGGGTCGCTGCGGTCAAGGCCCGGCATAAGCTGCGGGATGCCAGGATCGTGCTGGTGACCAATACCAGTGGCTTGGAACGACTGCCAGCCCGGCGGCGCTGGAGATTCTGGATCGTGAAAAAGGGGAGGTCTGGGCCAAGCTCGATGCCGGTACCGAAAACTATTACCACAGTGTCAACCGTTCGCATGTGCCTTTCAAAACCATCCTGCGTAATCTGCTCAACTGCGGGCTGGTGCGTCCAATTGTGATTCAGACCATGTTGCTGCGTTGGAAGGGGTCGCTGGTCCCGCGTGAGGAAATGGAAGCCTACACCCAGCGATTGGCGGACCTGCTGCTGCGTGGCTGCCGAATTGATCGGGTGCAGCTTTACACCGTGGCAAGGCACACCCGTGAATCTGAGGCCAAACCCATCACCAACCTGCAACTGGACCGCCTGGCAGATCTGGTACGTCATCACCTGCCGATGCTCGAAGTTGAAGTGTTTTATAAGCACGGCTAAGGGTTTACCGGCGAATCCCTGAACCACCGGGTTTCATTTGTAAAAGATGTTGTCATCAGGAACTGGAGCTTACGGTTCCTTTGGCCGGGGTTTTGGGTATAATTGCCTGATTCCCCTGCAGGCAGGCGGCCGTCTGCGGGACTTTGCAAAAGGATTCAGCATGGCTACCAGTTTCGGTGCCTGTGCTCCGATTTTTACGTCAATACCAAGGTCTCGCTCAAGATGGACCTGCCCGGTGAGCGCGAGACCATCCTTCATTTGTTTGACCGCATCACCCGCACCATTCCCAGCATGGATCATTTCCATCGCTACGAACAGGAACTGGTGCTCGAATCCAGCCGCCGGGAAAACGAATACCGCTGGTGCTCGCTGCGTCGAACCAGCGTCCGCTGCGGGCATGTGAATCCGCAGGACCTGGACGATGCGTTCAAATATCACAAATTCGTGATGGAGCTTTCGCCCAGCTACCTGTCGATCAGTCCGCTGGATATTGATTACCTGGAACTGCTTTTCGGGTTCGACCTGGAATGCAAAGGGAATCATGACGAAGTGGTGCATGAGGCCTTGTTCGCACAGGGGCCATTGGGGAACCTGCTTCGGATCGGTGATGCGAAGATGCTGGATATTCAGCCGGTGTTCGGGGTATCGCTGACCAAAAGCGGTGATTTGTCAGGCTTTTTTTGAGGTAAAAACGCGCTCGCGCACCCGGCGTGGCTCCACTGGTCGGTCGGCCAACGAACCGCTTTCGATTTTTCTGACCCTGCGCAAGTATGGCCCGATCCGCAAGGTCGAGGAACTGGGCAAAGACCTGTCGATGCTCCGCCATCATGCCGAGACGCTGGCAGCCGAACGGGTAATCCCGGAACTGGTCAACCCCATCGCCCGGCATATCACATCGAGCAATACCTGATTCTGGTTGAATTTCAGGTTTTTTTTGTGCTCATTAATTCCTTCGACTTATTTATAAATCTCTTGGTACGTGCACAATTGAGCGAGCCCTGTACATACATCTGTGTCTATACGGGCATCGTAGAAAAACGCTTAGTTCGCTTAGAATGTAAGCGTCGATGGTGCTGGAATATTGGTGCTAAGAGTCAGCCTTCAGCATCAAACTCAGCCGCAACGAAGTGGCCGGGGTGCCCAATCTTTGTCATGGAAGTTCCGCAGTCTTATTTTGGCAGGATAGGGGTTTCATGTAAGTCGCCAAGGGCAGTATTCATTCGAAATGAACTTCCGGGGATTTACTTTTAAGTTAATTGTGCTATGATTAAGGTCGAAGATATTCTGAGCCAGGCTTATCCGGGCGTTCGATGGAACACCGTGGTCTATGCCACTCAGGAAGTAGAGGCTGCTCTTATAGAGTATTCTGAAACAAAAGATAATCCCCGAAATTTTTTCCTGAACAAACTCAAGTACTTCGCAGAATCGGGGTTTGATAAATGGATCGGTCCTGATCGTCCGATTCGGAGCGAAGGCGAGAGGATTTATCGAATCGGATTGGATCGTTCGCTTTTTCGCATGATTGGTTTCTTCTCCGACAACACCCGGAAACAATTCATCGTAGTGGATGTATTTCTGAAACGAGGACAGCGATTGGGCAAGGCCGAGCGTGAGAAAATCGCCCGGGCAGCGAAAATTTGTCGGGAGGGGAGTTGGGAAATTCGCGGGAGCTGAAAAATGAAAACACTCAGAGAAATCGCCAATAACTATGAAACCAGACCCGAAAGCGCGGGGTTAGAATTACGGCTCAATCTGGCGGAAATAGTGCTGGTCGAAATGGACCGCCGTGGCTGGAATCAAAAGCAACTCGCCGAAGCTTGCGGCATGAAACCGGCGTTCATCCATCGCATCATCACAGCAACTCCAATTGCACGTTTGAGGTGGCGGGACGAATCTTTTTCGCCTTGGGAATAAAACCAAGGGCTCATCACTCAAACCGATTTGATGTGGAACAAGTCGCATCCACGGACACACCCCTGATGTTTACAAAAGGACATACCTATGTCAGCACGAAAAGAAAGCAATGGCAGGAAAGCGTCTCCACAGAACCTACAGGCATTTACAGTGATGAAGTCAGGATCTCATGCACTTAAGCCTGCTGGGATGCCCATTCTCAGCGATCCCTCTATGAAAACTCTGTGGGTGGACTCGATGCAGGCCCACAGCCGTGCAAACCCCTCACTGGTTCATATCACCTTCACCGCTGTGCATCCAAACCATCAAAACATGATCGAGGTCGCACGCATCCAGATGACAAGAGAGCATGCGCAAAACATGGTTAATGCTTTGACACAGCTACTCAACAACACTCCAACCACGGATCCTGATGTTTGATTGAACCTATCGCTGAATAGCACAAGTAGAATCAGGCCGTGACTACGTTACTCTCGGTTCCTATGAAATAGATATCGTTCGACATAATTCTGTCATCAAGTTTCACCGAACACGATGCGGCGCAGGCTTGCGGGGGGTGGAGGCTGGCTGAGGCTTGGTGGGTAGCACCCCGGAATCGCCTTGGTTAATAGTTGCATCGCTGGGCGGGGTTTGATTCATGGGGGTGTCGCCGGGGGTATCACCGGGGGAGTTGACTGAGCCTCGTTCCATGCCGCGCATGTGTTCATCAAACACGCCCGGGTCCACGGCTCGGGGGACGATCACAGCCCCTCTGCGTTCATCCTCGGACATGGCGGGCAACTGCTCGGGGCTTTCGGCCACATGCGGTGTCAAAAAGATCAGCAATTCCGTCTTGCTCTTAGTGGTTTCATCCCTTGAAAACAAAGCACCCAGCAGTGGGATGTCGCCCAGCAAGGGGACCTTGCGGAGGCTCTGGGTTTTGCGATCTTCCATGAGCCCGCCGATGACGATGGTTTTCCCATCGTTGATGGAAACGCGCGTCTGGGCAGCCCGCTTGGCAAAGACCGGGGCGTTCACGGTTTCGGAAATCGGCACACTATCGCCGGTCTGCGAGGAGATTTCGGGAGCCACATCCAGTATCACCAGCCCTTCGGGGTTGATGTGGGGCGTGACGTTGAGAATGATGCCGATGTCCTCGTATTGAATGGTGTTGATCGTCTGCCCGGTGTCCGTCGTGCGGGTGTTGGTAATGAACGGCACCCTCTGGCCAACGATAATCGAGGCTGTCTGATTGTCACTGGTCAGCACATAGGGTCGTGACAGCACATCCAGTTTGCCCACCTTTTCCAAGGCCCGGAGCGCAACGGTCACATCGGCCTCGACGAGTTTGTACACCAGTTCCGCCTGATGCGGCTGCGACGCCGAAATCAGTGAACACCGTGGACTTGCCGCTGGTCGGCAGATTGATGGCGGAGAACTCCACCCCAAGGTCGGTGTCATCATCATGCGTGACCTCGGCAATGAGCACCTTGATCAGCACCTGCGGAATCGGCCGATCCAGTTCCGCCAGCACCTGCTTGACTCGCTCGAAGTTGCCTGTGGCCGTCATCACCAGCAGGGAATTGGTATCCGCATCCGCCACTGCATAAACCTGTCCAGCCAAATCGGCGGCCGTTTGCGAAGCGTTGCCCGAGACTCGAGCCGTACCGCCTGTGCGGGTCGTCGTGCCGGTGTTGCGAGAAGTGGTTGAGCCGGTGCCCGAACCGATCTGGGAAAGATTCAGGTTGGAGGAAAACGCTGAGCCGGTGGTCCCGGTACGTGAGCCGGTGGTGCCCGTGGTCCCTGTGCGTGAACCGCTGGTGGTGCTGCGCGTGCCCGAGCCGGTGCCAAAGAGGTTGTTGACGATGGTTTCAACATTCTGGGCATTGGCATTGCGCAGGGGATAATTGAACACTGCCTGGTCCTGGGCAGGGTTGGCATCAATTTCTTCGAGCACCTGGGCAATCACATCCATCAGGTCCACGGGAGCGCTGATGACCAGGGTGTTGGTGCGGTCGTCGGCAGAAGCGGTGACTTTGGTTGCGGTTTGCCCACTTCGCCATTGTTATCGCCGCCCTGACCTTGGCTACCACCGGGCTGGCCCCCACGACCACCGGGCTGACTCCCCTGACCGGTGAAAAAGCGGGCAAAGCCGCCGATGTTGTTTTGTCCAGAGCGCTGGTTCCCAGTCTGATCCTGCTGGAAGATTTCATTGATCAACCGGGCGGCACTGGTGGCGTTGGCGAACTTGAGGTTGAACACACGCACCTTGGTCACCGAGGACACCGATGTGTCGAGCGAGCGGATGATCTCCACGATCCGGCGCACGCTGTTGGAAGTGTCCGTGAGTATCAGCGTGTTGGTGCTGGCGTTGGCGGCAAGCTCCGCATAGGCGGGGATCAGCGGGGTCAAGTCGCGCTTCAAGGCCACGGCATCGGCAAAGCGCACCGGAATCACTTGCGTAATCACCTGATCACTCTGGGCAATGGATTCAGGGTTGCTCCCCTGACGCACGGGGATGGCCGCCTTTTTCGCTGCATCCAGAGCCATGATCTTGAGCGTTTTCCCGGTGCGCACGGCTGCCAGATTTTTATCCTTGAGCAGGGTGTCAAGCACCTCCAAAGCTTCATCGAGGGTCATGGGTTGACGGTTCAGGACATTGATTCGGCCTTCGATTTTCTGATCGTTGATGATCGTCAGCCCGCCCGCTTCGGAGAGAAATGTCAGCACCGAATCCAGCGAGGCATTGCGGAAGTTCATCAGCACCATGCCATCGGGCAAACGCTGCGGAGCCGGTTCAGCAGCGGGTCTGTGGTTGCGTCAGGCTTGGCGTCAGTGGTTGAATCAGGCTTGGTCTCAAGGGCTGTATCAGGCATTACATTTGCGGATGTGGCAGGCTGAGCAGCAGGGGGCAGAGTGTTGCCGTTGACGGGCTGCTCGCTGGGTTGTCCTGGCTTATCGGAGTTTGCAGGCGCAAGCGCAGCATCACTGATGGACACTGCGGGCATCTGGATCACCTCCACAGGAGCGGGGGGGGCCTGATCGGCATCGGGGATGATCAGGATCACCGGGGCTTCATCGCCATTGACAATCGGTTCCGCTTCCTGGGCACCAAGCACAGCGGGCAATAATGCCAGGCATAGGGCGATGAGGATGGTGTGATGGAAGAGTTGCTTTTTCATCGGCCTAATTCCTTTTGACGACGGGCGCGCAAACGCTCGAGCAGGGACATCTCACTTTCAGGCTTATCCGTAACACCGGAAGCCGGGTCCCCCGACCCACTGGCAGCAGTACCTGGTAACAGTCGTTCACCCAAGGCCACCTTCTGTGGCTGACCTTCAATTTCCATCGTGACCTGATCCGTCTCGACTTTGAGCAGTTTCCCTGCGGGCATGGTCTGGCCGATGGTCAGGCGCAGGGTTTCTCCGGAGCGGCTATTTTCAAAAAAAGCCACCTGCTGCGGGCCGAGGGTGATCGTGCCGGTGAGCAGCCATTGACTGGCCGGGCTTGATGTTGTTGGGTTAGCCGGGGTCGAAGCGTTGCTGGCACTTTGTCGGCTGCCACTGCGCCGGACAAACAGATTCCGGTCCGCCTGCACCCGGTAATGATCGC
>JAAUTM010000075.1 GCA_012031455.1 Phycisphaerales bacterium | reverse complement strand
GGCGGAACCACCAATATCGATCTTTCCGCTGCGACCGGTGAGCTGGAAGTCAAGTGGTACGATCCGCGCAATGGCGGAGCATTGCAGAACGGCACGGTGACCACGGTGACCGGCGGAGCATCCCGCGGCATCGGGCAGGCTCCCAACAACATCTCACAGGACTGGGTGGTGCTGGTACGCAAGCCCTTGGTGATTCAACAAGGCCCTCTGGGTGGGGTGCCAAGGGTCATCGGCCATGGCAGTCTGCTGCAGTTCGAAGATTATGACGAAGGCGGCGAAGGCAAGGCTTTCCACGATAGCGATGGCATTTCACAGGGCGATCCGGTACGACAGACGGGGGTAGATGGCGGCTCGGGAGTGGGTGCCGTCGGCGAGGTGATCGCCTGGACGGTCAATGGTGAGTGGCTGGAATACACGATAAGCCCGGTGGCCGGGACGTACTACGCCTCGCTCCGTTATTCATCGGGGCATGCGAATCCGGGCACCCTGAAAATGCTTCTGGGTGATGGGCCTGAGGGAACCAACTTCACCACTCTGGCCACGTTCGACCCTGTCAACACCGGCGGGTTCAATGAGTGGGCGTGGCTGACCATCCCCGGCATCACGTTGCCCGGCGGATCGGAAAAGGTGCTGCGCTTCGAGATCGTCGGTGGCAACTTCAACCTCGATTTCATTGAGTTCACCACCAACGCGCCCGTGAACACACCCCCGACCGTCAACATCGACGGATTCCGGCAGGTGACTACCGGAACGACTGGCAACGAGAACGTGTTTCAGGATCAGGGCGGATACGTGATCATGGAGGTCGAATCGCATGGCGCAACTGGCGGTTGGGCGTTTCGCAACACCGACCCGACCGGTGCCACCGGCAGCGGGTTCTATGAATGGCAAGGCCCCAATCTGTTTGGTCAGAATAAAGCAGGAACACAGGGCCTGATGGAATACAAGTTCCAGGTGGACTCTGCGGGGACATATCAGATGCGGATTCGCAACCATCGCACGATCTCCACTGGCGAGGCAGATGATACTGAGAACGATGTGTGGGCGAAGATGGACAACGGTCCCTGGTACAAGGTCTTTTCCGGCACGAAGAACCAGTGGAATTGGAATAGTAATTTCGATTGGCACGAACTCAACGGTACACAACCTCCGGCGAGCTATGACCTGACCGCTGGTGAACATACTTTCTACCTCTCCGGCCGGTCGGAGTTCTTCCGTATTGACCGTATCGCCATCTTCCAAAGCAACAAACAAAGCATCGCTCAAAACATCAACACCCCCGAATCGCCCCAATCCGGCGATGAGCCTGAAGTGGTCGGGTATCAGATCAATGCCACGGTCACCGATGATGCCCGGCTGTTCTATCCGCCTCAGCTAACCTGGTCGAAGGTTTCCGGGCCGGGCAATGTGGTATTCGACAATCCCAATGCTGAGGATGTGGTAGCCACGTTCAGCATTGACGGGCTCTATACCCTGAAGCTGACAGCTTACGATGGCCAGCACACAGTCAGCGACACGATCACGCTCTATGCTGGCACGCAGATCAACACCTCGCCGACGGTCGATGCCGGTTCGAACATCACGGTGCCCTGGCCGGGCATGACTGCGGACCTTGATGGCACGGTCGGCGACGATGGCCTGCCGATTCCCCCGGGTTCTGTCAGTGTGCAATGGTCGAAGGTCAGCGGGCCGGGCAGCGTCACGTTTGCTAATGCCAATTTGGCCGATACTCAGGCCACCTTCAGCATGACCGGACAGTATGTTTTGCGTCTGTCTGCCAGCGATGGCGATCTGTCGGCTTATGACGATGTCACCGTGGATGTACAGGGCAACACTTCGACGCAGATTTTTACCTCAATGAATGATGCATACCTGGAGGACAGCACCCGCATCAATAATGAGTATCTCAAGATTGAAGATGCCACGCGCCAGCGTACAAGCTACGTGAAATTCAACCTCACCGGTCTGGCTGGGCGTGTGGTGGAAAACGCCTCGCTGACCTTCACCGTGGCCGGTGATGCGGGCAGCGGCACATTGCAGTTGTGGCTGGGGTCACACAACAGTTGGACCGAAGGCAACCTGTCAACATCCAATGCTCCGACCAAGCAAACCTTACTCGATACGGTCACCGGGACCCAATGCGCTTGGAAATAAGGTGACCTTCGATGTCACCGATGCCATCGCCGGTGATGGATCGGTAACTTTCATCCTCAACATCGTGGCTGGCAATGATGTGTGGTTCAGTTCAAGTGAAGGCGCCAGCGGCCCCGAACTGGTCATCGAAAGCAGCGCCATTCAAGTCGAGGTAATGGATCGGCAGGTATTCCATAACAACTCGGCCTTGGACGGCAACAACCCGGTAGCCAATACCAACGATGATCAGGCGATCGCCTCGGACAAGCAGGCGCTGCTCGGCGGTGAAACTGCAGGCCTGGACAACTTCACCAGCTACAGCAAGGGCCTCAACGGCATCATGATCGACATCCAGAACCTTCCAGCGACTTCACTGAGCGCTGCGGATTTCATCTTCCGCACCGGCAGTGATATTAACCCCGCTGGATGGGCGACAGCCCCAGCTCCGGTTTCCATCACTGTCAGACCCGGCGATGGGGTGAACGGTTCCCATCGCGTGACGCTGATCTGGGCGGACAACAATCAAGATGGCGTCGCGGATGCGCATGAAGCAATCGCCAACGGCTGGTTGCAGGTCACCGTGCTACCCACTGCCAACACCGGCTTAACCAGCGAGGATGTGTTCTACTTCGGGAATCTACCCGGCGATGCCACGGGCGATGGTGTGACCAATGCCTTTGACTTGTTACGGGTCAGGCAGAATTACCTGATGCCTCCGGGCGATGGCCGTGACAACACCGCTGACCTGACGATGGATGGCAATGTCAAACGCTTTTGATCTGCTGGCGGTGCGTCAGAATTACCTGCAAAGCCTATCGATGATCACGACACCTGCCCCGCCCCTGCCTATGACGCTGGTCACGACCGGTTTCGTGCAGACCTTTGAAACTCTGGCCAACCAGCCAGCCCAGCCAGCTCCGGTGGTGGAGCAATTGCAGGTCGAGCCTGTTTCAACACCAGCCAGTGGCGCTTCGGCCCAGATCGTGGCATCTTTTAACAAAACAGTATCCGTGGTGCCGCAGGCATTGGAACTCGTAAGCTCCATCGGTGCCAGGGTCCAACTGCCTGTGTTCCGATTTGATACGGTGACGCGAACCGCCAGTTGGACGACGGCTGGGCTCACCGATGGACGGTATCAAGGTGTCATCCGGTCCAGTGGTGTGTTGTCCAATGGTGTCTCGATGCTCCGGGATTTCCAGTTCCGGTTCAGGCTCACGGGCAGTACCATCGCTGAATTGCAAGTTGATACGAGCAGCCCGGGGAATAATGGGCTTAGCGTGTAGGATTTTAGAGTATTCAACGTTGACGATTCATACCAAGGTTTCAACCATCAAGGGAGGAGAATTTCAATGGTTAATGCAAAAGTAGTTAAGCAGGTTGGGGTATTCGCCATCGCAGGCATGTTTTTACCAGCCTTGGCACAGGCTGCGATTGTGGATGTATCAATCGCATCGGACAAGTCCCAGATCGAGATTGGCGAGAAGGCGGTCGTGACCGTCTCGGCTCAGGTTCGGCAGGGCACCGGTGCAGCATCCAACGATGGTCTGTTTGCCTGGGGTGTGGACCTGACCCTCAGCGATGTGACCCTCGGCCCGGGCGTGACCAATACCGCCAACCCCGACATCTTGTCGCTTACCGGTGCAGCCATGATCGGCGCGGCATGGGATGGTGCAGGCAGCAGCGGTACGCCCAAGTCTTGGGGGCTGGAGGCGATCTGGGACACGCAGTTCAATAACCAGACACGCGGCTTTGGGGCACCAGTCGTGCTGTTCACCATTGAATTGCAGGGTCTGGCTGTGGGCACCGGATCGGTGAGTATCACCGGGAATCCTGTTCAAGGAGCCGACTTCATCACCCACCAGGGCGCTAACGACGACTCCGGATTCTTCGGCAATGCCACGCTGAACATTGAAGTGATCCCCGTCCCCGAACCCGCCAGCATCGCACTGCTGGGCATGGGCAGCTTGTTGATGCTTCGTCGCCGCAAGTAATGCGGCTCCGTGGTTGACCAGACAGGAATCTTTCATCGTTCACGTGGCTGGTGCTCGAGCATTATTTGTGCCAGCAGTTTGGCATCACGGGCGGCATGGTTGTCATTGGAAATCAGCCGTCGGGAGAATGCCCCTTCCATCAGAATCGTGAGCAGCCGTGCCACCTCCGCTGGCTGGGTGTAGCCCGCAGCCTCGGCAGTGTCCCTGAAAAACACTTCGTTGTTCTCGTAGCTTTTGGCAGCGCCTGATGCACGGGTCATGAGGCAGGGGGAACTCGGCACAGGCATTGATGAACAGACACCCGCGATAAGCAGGGTCGTTGAACCACTGGTCCATCACATCGAACACCGCCAGCAGCTGCTCATGGGGCCGTTTGCTGATGCTCCGAAGCTGTGCCAGAAACGCCTGTCCTTCCCACTGATCGCGTCGCTGCAAGGCTGCCACCGCCAGATCGTCCTTGCTGGGAAAATGATAGTAAAACGTGGTCTTGGTCACGCCAGCTTTGGTGATGATGTGATCCACACCGACCGCGTGAAACCCGTACTGATAGAAAAGTTCCAGGGCGGTGTCGATCAATCGATCCCTTGCCGAGGGTGAAGTATCGCTGTCCCGGTGAACAGTTCCTTGGCGCTGCGTGCGGTGTTGTCCAGCATCATGATTCCCCAGCTCAGTGGTGCATGTGTACTCAAAGTCAAGCGCGCCCCAACGAGAAGTCAAGCGCTGTTGGACCAGCTTTCTAATGGTCAACTTTGATCCGCAGCGTATGGTTAACGCGAACCCTTTTTACAGGAGAATTCGCATGACCGCATTGGACACGACAATGACCGTACCGTTCCAGGAGGAACAAGCCCAGGCCTTTGCCGGCTGGATGCTCGAAACCATGAACCGTGGTTCGCTGGCGCTGATGATTTCCATCGGCCATCGCACGGGATTGTTCGACACCCTGCGTGACATGGACTGGGGCCACCAGCGCGGACATTGCCGCTGCTGCTGGGTTGCAGGAGCGCTATGTGCGTGAATGGCTGGGGGCGATGGTGACCGGACGCATCGTTTTGTATCAACCTGATAGCCGGACCTACAAACTTCCCGCTGAACATGCTGCGTATCTCACCCGAGCAGCGGGGACGGACAACATTGCACAGTCGATGCAGTGGATGAGCGTGCTGGGCAGTGTGGAAGATCAGGTGGTGGAGAAGTTCCGCACCGGCGGGGGCGTGCATTACTGTGAATATCACCGCTTCCATCCGGTCATGGCTGAGGAGAGCGCCCTCACCGTGGTCGCCGGGCTGCGTGAGCACATTCTGCCGCTGGTGCCGGGGTTGGTTGACCGGTTGCAGGCAGGCATGGATGTGCTGGAAATCGGCTGCGGGAGTGGCCGAGCCTCTTGCATGCTGGCCGAATTGTTCCCCCGTTCACGCTTCTCAGCCTACGACCTGTGTGCCGATGCCATTGAGTCGGCTGAGGCTCTGCGTCGTGAGCGTGGCCTGACCAACCTGCGCTTTGAAACCCGTGACATCACCCACCTTCAGCAGCCAGCTGCGCATGATCTGGTGCTGGCGTTCGATGTGATTCACGACCAGAAAGACCCTGCCTCAGTGCTGGCCGAAGTACGCCGGACATTGCGAAAAGATGGCGTGTTTTTGATGCAGGACATCGCAGCCTCCAGCGAGCTTCACAAAAACATGGATCATCACTTCGGGCCTTATTTCTACACCATCTCCACCATGCACTGCATGACGGTGTCGCTGGCTCAGGGTGGAGCAGGTTTGGGCACGGTCTGGGGCGAGGAACTGGCTTTGAAAATGCTGGCACAAGCGGGATTCAGAAACGTGGATGTGAAGAAGCTACCCCACGACATCATCAACAACTACTATCTGGCACGGTAACGCTGGTTTGGAAAAATCAATCGACTCACTTTCGCAAGTGGGTTTCATCAACAAAGCCCAGGCATGGCCATGCCTGGGTTTTCTTTTGGAGACAACATGCCCGTTTGCAGGAGGTCCCAAGCCCGCATGAGGTCAAAGCAGTATCAGATCGGGCACCACTTGGGCAATGCGCAGGTAATCGCGGTCGGCATGGAGCAGCCCCGCTTCTGATTCCAAAGCGATCTGCACGATCAGGCAATCGATGCTGCTGCGGGGGGTGATGCCTGCCTTTCGACAACGCCGATAGATGTCCGCCGCCGCGACATAAGTTTCCACGGGATCTGCAGGTGTAGCAGTGTGTTAATCCCAAGCAGATTTTTTCAACTGCATCATTTGCTGTTCTGAATGTGTGCCCTGTAATACTTCCTGAATGATGACACCAGTGACCGCAATGATCTGCCCATCAGAAATCAGGTCTTCCAATTGATCACAAACCGGAGTTTTACCCGGTCCGAAATACTCTATCCAAACAGAAGAATCCACCAGAATCATCGGCTACGTCCGGCACGAAGTTTCTTGTAGTCGTAGTCGGGATCAATCAGGTTCATCCCTCGGAACTCACGGATGTCCGGCTTCTTGCGACCGTTCACCAGCTCACGCAAAGCTTGATCCACCACCTCGCGCTTGGTGCGGGCTTTGGTCAGCCGCATCGCTTCAGCC
>JAAUTM010000074.1 GCA_012031455.1 Phycisphaerales bacterium | reverse complement strand
TATGCGAAAATTGATGCCAATAAAAAGCGGGTGGCGATGCTGGGGGGAAACTTTCAACCTTATCAACGATCTGAACACCATCGGTGTGTATAAAACGCGCAAGGGGCTGACCGCATCATCGAACATCAGATCGAAACCGACCCATTTGCCAAACAGAAACAGCAACTGGACCGGGACATCGAAAATCTGCAATGGTTGTTGCAGGCATTTGATGAGGCGGAACGCATTTTTGAGGAGGCATTGCGACGATTGCAAAGCACCCGTCAAAAAACCAACCTCAGACAGGGAGCGGTACCGGTGGGTGAAAAGCCATGAATCAGCGGACTCAATATCACGGGTGTTTTTTTCTAAAACAAACGACATGACTAAATTCGGGTGTGAGCAGTTCTGACGTATGCCTAAAACCATTGCCCTGCTACCGATCGACCTTCACCGCACCCGGCTTGGGTTGCCAGCGGTATGGTCACACAAGCTTGCGGGCAGGCCAATTCTGCATCACACTCTGGAGCGACTGGCACGCATCGCCGAACTGGATGCGATTGTCATCGTTCATCCCGCAAGACAGGTAGCCGCATCACTTTGGCAGGGGTTTGATGTTGGCAAACCCATTCTGACCCACGTGACCGAAGAAGGATTATTTGACCGTTGGTGGGCCCGGCGCACGGCTGCACGCAAAGCCTCACTCACAGCCTGGCGGGGCGGACTGGGAGGGACCACCTGTTATGACGAACTGCTTCCGGCCAAGCCGCTGCTTCACGCCATGTTGCAGCATGAAGCCCAGGCAGCCCTGTTGGTAGGCGGCGATTGGGTGCTGGTGGATCCGCAGCTTTCCTCCAAGGTGCTGGCCCTGCACCTGCAACACCCGGAAGCGATGTCGATGACATTCTGTCAGGCTCCGCCGGGGCTTGCGGGCATTGCCATGTCGCGCAAACCGCTGGAGCAACTGGCTGACTCGGATGCCACCATCGGCCAGGGATTGTCATACAACCCATCGCGAGCGCAGAGCGACCCCATTGGGCGCGATGTGTGTATTCAGGTACCCGGTCAGGTGCGTTCGTGTGCTTATCGGTTCATCTATGACACGCCGCGCAGCATCGCCCTGATTCAGACGCTTGCAGGTCGTTTGGGTGATGAACTGGAACAGGCGGATTCACTGCGTGTTGCCAGGGAGACTGATGCTCTTGGACCGGTGACGATTAGGTCCCTTTCGTCACTCCCGCAGCAGGTGACACTGGAGCTGACACCACGTCGATGGTGGGCGGGCCGATTGTCCCCAGCATCATGTGAAACTGGATCGGGCGGACATGTCGATGGAACTGGCGGTGAAGGTGCTGGAGGAAATCAGCCGAGTGCCTGATGTGCTGGTGACGCTGGGGAGGCTTGGGGGATGCACTTTTGCATCCGCAGTGGGAGGAGATCATTACCAAAGCAGCGGAACTGGGGGTGTTCGGGCTGGCGGTGGATACGGATTTATTGTGTGAGCCGGGGGTGGTGGAGAGGCTGCTTTGCCTTCCGGTGGATGTGCTGACCCTTCGGCTCAATGCCGACACCGCACTTGTGTATGAAAAGGTCATGGGCAGCGACCGATTTAAGCAGGTGCTGGAAAACCTGAGCAAACTGTTTAATGGTCGCATTGCCCGGGATGAACGTTTGCCTCAGGGGCCATGGATGGGCAGGCCGTGGATGGTGCCCAGGCTGGTCAAGACAGCCGACACGCTGGTGGACATGGAATCCTTTTTCGACAAATGGATTCATTTTTTAGGCCATGCGGTGATCGAACCAGCGACCACGGGATGCGGATTGATGCTCGATCTGGCGACGCATGATTTATCACCGCCCAAACGATTCGCCTGTCGGCAACTGATGCGGCGATTGACTGTACATAGCGATGGGAATGTAGCCTTGTGCGATCAGGATTGGCTGGCAAGGGCGAGTGTGGGAAATGTGAACCAAGGCACGACATTGACACAGGCGTGGGCGAAATTGGGGGAGGTTTTTGCCGCCCACCAAAGCGGGCAGTGGGGGGAGCAACCCTTGTGCGCGGTGTGCAGGGAATGGCATCGACCGTGATGATTTCGAATTTTGTATTTCGAAATTCGGATTTCAAATTTAGCGGGACGCACCGCTGTTGAAGCTGTCGGATTTCGGATCTTGAAAGTGAATGAATGAACACACTGGCGATTATTTTGGCGCGGGCGGGGAGCAAGGGCTTGCCGGGGAAGAACGTGTTGCCGCTGGCAGGCAGACCGATGGTGGCGTGGTCGATTGAGCATGCCAGGCAGTCCAAGCGGGTGGGAGCGGTGGTGTTATCCACCGATGGGGATGCCATCGCGCAAGTCGGCCGCGATATTGGCATCCAAGTGATCCAGCGACCGGCGGAACTGGCGCACGATACCGCCAGCGTGGCCGATGCAGCACGTCATGCCCTGATCACGATGGAAGCTCGCAGCAGGAATTCTTTCGACGGTGGCGTGGTGATTTTGTATGGGAACGTGCCGATCAGGCCAGCGGACCTTTGCGACCGGGCACTGGAGAAATTGCAGACCACCGGTTGCGACAGTGTGCAGAGCCTCTGCGCGGTGGGGAAGATGCACCCTTACTGGATGCGCAAGCTCACGGGCCAAGATGGGGATCAAATGGAACCCTTCATCGCCAACAATATTGATCGCAGACAGGATTTGCCCCCGGTGTACATGCTTGATGGAGGCATCATTGCCGTGCGGAGGCAATGTCTGCTGGAGTCAGCGGGAGGGCATCCGCACGCCTTTTTGGGCAGCGATCGAAGGGCGATCATCACCCAGCCGGGCGAAGTGGTGGATGTGGATACCAAACTCGATTGGCATTTGGCGCAGGCGGTCATGCAGGAACGCGGGCATATTCGCTCATGATCAGGTGACAGGCGGCTGTGATTGCGAAGGATCGTTGGAAGCGGACATGCCAGCGGTGACGGCAAAGCGCAAGGCAGCTTCGACACTCATGTCGGTTTTGGTCAGAGCCGAGCGAGGGACGATGGTGGTGTATCCGCCCCATGCATAGCTCATGGGAATATAAACCGCCACATGATCCGGGGCGCCGAACTCGGCAGGCAAATCGGAAAGATCATCGCGGGTGACCAGACCCAGCAATTTAAGCCCGCTGCCTGGCAGGGTGACCAGTACCACCTGACGGGCCCCTTGTGCCTTGCGTGAGTGGGAGAAAAAACCAGCCAGGTCACGGAGCGAACCATACACCGTTTTTACCAGCGGCAGGCGTTCGAACACATCCTCCGCCACGCCCACGAGCATGCGTACCACGAAGGAATCCAGCAGCATTCCGATGAGAACCACCAGCAAGAGGCCAGCAGCAGACCCATGCCGGTGATGTAAGTGTTGGGCATCAGGTCCGAAGCCAGGCCCCCAGAATGTCGTCCAGCGTTCCGACCACCAGCACCACGATGTAAAGGGTCAGGCCGATAGGCCCCACCACCACCAGCCCCCGTAAAAGTGAACGCCCCAATCGTCTCATGGTTGACTCCCTGCCCCCTTTGATTATTGAACCCCCAAGTGTCATCGAACTTCATGCAACTGCGTCATGATAGGTTTTTCTGCAGGGGGCTTGATGAAGTCAGCCTGCGGGTTGCAGTATCAGTTGAATCGGCGCGGGCGGGGCTTGAGCGCATGTTCATAAGGGTTGTTGGAACCATGCCCGAACATGGCCGCCCCATTGGGGAAGTTCACCACCAGCACCCCCAGCGCCAGCACGGTGGGGATCAGGTTGGGAATAAGTTCGCCGCTCAAAACCACGGAGACCAGTCCGAGCAGGGATATCCCCTCGCACATGGCCCAGAGAATGACATTGCCCAGCAGGTAGCCGCGTGGCCGAACCGCCTGCCCGACCCAGTGGCGCTTGTACATTTGTGCCCGTAAGACATAACCGGCGGGGATCATGGTCAGACACATGAACAAGGCGATGTAGGAAAGCAGATGACCGGTATCGGTTTGTCCGCCACCCATTTGCATCAGGGTGAAGGCACAGGCACCAAACAGCAACACCGCCTGTCCCAGCAGGAGCGCGGTCCACAACAGCCGTGCAGTTGCCAGGGCGCTCTGGGGCTGGTCAGGGTCGGTGGATATTCGATTCACTTCCAAGGCTCCGTCATGGTGCGCTTCAATGAATCATGTCAGGCGTGGTGCTCTTCGTCCAATGCTTTTTGATAACTCACCGCCAGACCCAGCAGGGTCAGATCAGGCACGATGCGTTCGACCAGCTCGTAGTCCTTGAAGAGCAGATCGGCATCTCCTCCGGTGGCAATGACCATCGGAAAGCCACCAGCCACCTCGGCATATTTTTTCCACCAGCTCACGCACCAAGCCACGCAAACCGTGGTACATGCCGGTGCGCATGGCCTGCACGGTGTTGTGGCCGATGACTTCCTCTGGCATGGCGGGTGATATCTCCGGTAATTGACCGGTGTGCTCGTGCAGGGATTGAAGCATCAGGGTTGCACCCGGAGCAATGGCTCCACCATGAAACGTGCCCGACCCGTCGATGAAATCCACCGTAATGGCGGTGCCTGCATCCACCACCACACAGGCCTGTTGCAGGGTGTTATAGGCGGCGGAGGCATTGAGCAGCCTGTCTTCGCCGACCATCGCCTCGGGGTCCAGTTGGCGACCGATGGCCACAGCTACATCTTCTTCGATCCGTAACACCTCAGCACTGCGGTCCTCCAGCAATGCTTCGCTGACAATTTCCTCGACCTTCGGATACAGCGGCGGATTAACACTGGCAATGAGTGCCGCTGGCTGCTTGGTCAACGTCAGTTCCTTCCACGCTTCGAGCACGAACGGTCGCAGCTGAGTATCAAGCTGGTCGTCAGTGAGGGCGAGGGTTCGCACCAGTTTCCCGTCGAGAAACACGCCCAGTTTTGTGCGAGTGTTGCCGATGGAGATGGCCAGTAGATTGACGTTCATGAAATCGTCCCTGTCATTGACTTGTTCATGCGAATCAGGCGAACTAAATATTACGACTTGTGATCAAGGGTGGCTGACTCATCCGCTTTCGTTTTGACAAGCAATTGCCAGCATGCTTCGAGAAAATCCTGCAATCCGGTTCCGGTGGCGGCGCTGATGGCCAACACTTTTTTCCCCAGAACCTGTTCCACCAGATCAATGGCAGCCCGATGTTCGTTTTCGTCGGCCAGCAAATCCAGTTTGGTGAGCACGATCAATTCATGTTTCTCGGCAAGGGTTGGCGAATACTGTGCCAGCTCCTGGCGGATGATACGATAGTTTTCGCCGGGGTCACTGCCATCGGTGGGTTCGATTTCCAGCAGATGCACCAGCACCCGGGTACGTTCGACATGGCGCAGGAACTGGATGCCAAGTCCCGCACCACGATGAGCACCTTCGATCAGCCCGGGGATGTCGGCAAACACGATACGTCGCTGACTGGAAAGCTCAGCGATGCCCAGTTGCGGTTCGAGCGTGGTGAACGGGTAGGCTGCAATTTTCGGGTGTGCCCTGCTGATACGCGAAAGTAAGGTTGATTTGCCCGCATTGGGTTTGCCGATCAAACCGATGTCGGCGATCAGCTTTAATTCAAGGCGTAAATGCCGTTCTTCACCCGGCAACCCCGGTTCAATTTCACGGGGAGCCTGATGGGTGGGGGACTTGAAATGTTCATTGCCAAACCCGCCCCGACCACCTTTGGCAATCACGTATCTCAAGCCCGGCTGATCCAGATCGACGATCAGTTCATCGGTGTCGGCATCATAGACCAGCGTGCCCGGGGGCATTTTGATTTCCAGGTCAGCACCGTTGCGACCTGCACACTGTTTGATGTCACCCGGATCCCCGTCATTGGCGTACCAGTCGATGCGCCCGGAAAAGTCCAGCAGGGTATCGACCCCGGCTGTGGCGACGAGGATAACACTCCCGCCGTTGCCCCCGTCCCGCCGTCGGGTCCGCCCTTGGGGACAAACTTCTCGCGCCGGAACGACAGCTTGCCGTCACCGCCACGACCGGCGTGAACCCTGATTTTGGCTGAGTCGATGAGCATGGTGACCCATGAAAAAGGGCATCCCTGCGATGCCCCTGTTACTCTTGATTTACACCGTATCACCTGGCTGTGTGAGCGGGCTCCCACCCGGCTAAACCCCGTTACCACCTCACCCTGCAACCTTCTATACCCTGATGCTGGGTGCGGGTAAAGGATTTAGTTGGAGGCTACAGCAGCAGGCTTCACATTGACCTTGCGGCCACGAAACTCAACCGTGCCCTCGGTCAGTGCAAATAAGGTGTAATCCTTGCCCAGACCGACGTTCAGGCCGGGTTTAAAGGGAGTACCGCACTGACGCACGATGACGCCTCCAGCGGTGACAGCCTGTCCGCCGTAGATTTTGATTCCGCGGTACTGCGGATTGGAGTCACGACCGTTACGAGTACTGCCGCCGGCTTTCTTATGAGCCATATGTCACCTTCAGGGTTGGTTTACAGACACCGGGTGAGGGATTATGCACACGGGCAGCTTCACCCAGTCGAGCTACGAATTATAGCGTCAAACCGGGGATAAGAGCAAATGGGTCTGCGGATGTCGGCTGCCAGCGTCCTGACAATAATATTTCCGTTCACTACTGTCCGGTTAACGTGAGACGACTTGGACGCAATGGCATCTGACTTAACGGCTTACAGCATCCGATGAGCGCGCACGACTTGAACTTGCTCGTAATGTTCAGCCTTCTCCCGATCCAAGGA
>JAAUTM010000073.1 GCA_012031455.1 Phycisphaerales bacterium | reverse complement strand
GCTTGCGCGGTCTGGCGTCGGCGGGCTGACTCTGGTGGACCTGGACGATGTGTGCATCACCAACACGAACCGTCAGGTGCACGCGGTTACGGGCAACGTCGGCCGACCCAAGATCGAGGCGATGCGCGAGCGTGTGCTCGCGATCCTCCGGGCTGCGATGTGCGGCTGGAACATCGGTGGTTCAACGACGCGACTGCCGGCGACATCATGAGCGCAGGGTATGACGGGGCGATCGACGCGATCGACCGCGTGCGCGGCAAGTGCCGGCTGATCGTGGATGCGGGCGTCTGGGCGTGCCGGCGGTGGTGGGCACGGCGATCAGCGGTGGCACCCGGTCGGTGATCTTGGGCGAGCCGCCTTCGATGGTGGCGTAGGTCTTGAGCGGGCCTTCGTGCACGCTGGCAATCGGCACTCCTGACCACTGCTGCCCGTACCACCCCCGCTGCTGTGCTGGAGGCACATGGCACTCTCGCAGCCAATGGCGAACCCTGGAATTACGCATCAGCCTGCTCACGGCTGCCCTCGATCAGCTATTCCCAGAAGTACAATCCGCTCTACCTACCAACGGCAACAACAATGGGAATGGCAGCGGTCAAAACAACGGGAATGGCAAAGCAATTGATGATCCATCCAACCCGGGAACAACCAGCCCACCGGCCAACATCACCGCTGGCTGGACCCTGGCGCAGGCACGCATAGCTGCTGCCCTGCTGCTGGCCCGTGCGCAAACCCACTGGGAGGACAACCAGCCTCGCGCTGCAATGGGGGATGCCCGGCGAATCGAAGACCATCAATTACAGGGTCGCTGAGCACAGCCGAGCGCCGAAGCTGGGCACTGCTGATGACCCGTTGCCGATTCACCCTAGGTCAGTTGGACAACCCTGCCTTGTATGCCCGGCTGGTGGTCGAACCCAGTCCTTCGCAAGCCCCCAGAGATCTGTTGATGATCTCACGACCCTGTTTCTGGAAACCGCCAAAAAGCAACTGCCTGAGTACCCTCAGCGAGCCCGTACGCTTATGGTCAGCTTGCTGGATGTTTTGCAAGGTCCGCCTGCCGACCCTCATCAACCTCTGTGGGCGGAACTTGAAAAGTACACCGGGTCCATCATCGCTACTCCTGCACAGGGAAATACTGCTCCGACCGCCACGACTCAGACGGTGCCTTGATCGTTATTTCCTTCAAACCGCTCCCTGTGAGTCGCGGCTCGTTCAGAATGTGCACAAATTAAATGGAATGCGTATCACACCCGCACAGGCAGGATGATCATGGGGATGCCCTGCATGTAGAAGCGGCGTTGGATGGAAAAGACCGTGTTGTTGTGCAGCAGCCGGGTGAACATGGTCTCCTGCGGGAACGCCAGTTGTCCGCCGAAGAAGATGGCATTGGGGTACTGCTCGAGAATATGCGGAGCCAGTTCCTCCACCTCGGCCACCACATCCGTACCTACGGAAGTGAATGCCTGGGCGTGGAATCCCTGTTTGGTGACAAAATGAATGTAACGCTGGGTTTCGGTATCGACGTGCCGGGTGAGATTGTCGATTTCCGTGACCCCCTTGAAATTCCCTGCATCGATCACCCCTACATGCACGAACACGAAGTTACGGAACATGCCGGGAAACAGGCGTAAAACATTGAGCAGGGTGTGCAACCCAAGACCGTTGAAACCATTGACCATCAGCACCGCAGTTTTGGCCTGCGGGTCCAGCGGTTCAATTGTTTTGTTCTGCGCTGGTTCACTTTCAGCAGCCCGCACCAGGCCATCCAGACGCCGAAGTAATTTCGAGGTTTGCTGGTAATGCCTGCGGATGAGGATGACGATGATCGCCAGCCCGCCGGTGGCAAAGAGGGTGATCCAGCCGCCTTCATGGAACTTGAGCACGGTGACAACGATGAGGATCGACCCGCACAGCAGCAGGCCGATACCGTTGATGGTCATGCCCTTTTTCCAGCGATGCCCGCGATCTCGTTCATTGAGCCAGTGCTTCACCATGCCCGCCTG
Source organism: Phycisphaerales bacterium (assembly GCA_012031455.1). The sequence goes on along the minus strand of JAAUTM010000073.1, from coordinate 4,737 downwards.
GGTGAGGGTGAAGGTGATGAACACATTGATCGAATAAAGCACCACCAGAAACTTGACCGATGCTCCAGTGAAAATCATGGTCATCAAAGCAGCCACGGACATGAGCAGCACGCCATTCTGGGTGACCAATCGATCGGAAAAGGTGGCGAATTTATGGGGGAACCAGCGGTCCAAAGCCATGTTCACCAGCACCCGGGGGCCACCGATGAAACCGGCCTGGGCAGCCACGAACAGCAGGGCCGTCGCTGATGCCAGAGTCAGAAAGACAAAGGCACTCCCCCAGGGTGCGGGCCAGCTTTCGGTGAAACGCATGACCAGCACCGCGTTGAGTGTTTTGCCCGGCTCGAGGTGACTTTATAAAGCAGATACGCCAGCATCAGCCCCACCACTGCCACCGACAGCGATATCGCCATGTAGCGCATGGTTCGTCGGCCGGTTTCGACCTTGGGATCGCGCAATATCGGCATGCCGTTGGACACCGCCTCGATCCCGGTGAACGTACCGGCACCCATGCTGTAGGCTTTGAGCATGATGATCAACATGCCGAAAAGTCCGACCCCGGGCATGTGGTAGGCCGTGCGCACTTCTTCCACCGTGTTGCCGACCACCTCCGGGAGATTGGTCACTTTTTGAAAGATAGTCGTGCCGACAATGATGGCGTGACTTATGACAAACGCCAGAAAGATCGGTACCAGCGGGCCGACCGATTCCTTGACCCCGCGCAGGTTCAGCAGGCACATGAAAGACAGGGCTGCTATCGCCACCGGCAACTTATAGGATTGCCACCCCGCAGGCAGAAAACTGAAAAACTGGTCCGCTCCGCTGGCGATGGATATGGTGATGGTCAGCACATAGTCCATGAGCAGGGCACAGCCGGAGATCATGCCCATGGAGGGTGACAGCAGTTTTGAAGCCACCAGGTAACCCCCACCACCGGTGGGAAACTGCTCGATGACCTGGGTGTAACCGGGCACTGATGACCAGTACGGTCAATGCCGAGGCGATGGCTACGAAAATTGCCAGATGCGGAAAGTGGATGATGGTGCCGTCGATTCCGTGATGCGTCAGGGCTTCGAATGCTTCCGCAGGTCCGTAACAGGAGGACGATAAACCGTCAGCCCCCAACCCCACCCATGCGAAAAAAGCGATGAGGGAGATGCTGTGAAAGATGTTGCGGTCAAACGGATTGCGTGCCCCGCCCAGCACAATGCGCTTAATCCGGGCCAGCAGTGAGGAATCGTGGTTGCCGTTCATCGGGCGTGGTCAGCCAGGGTTCATGAAGTCAAAATACTCAGACCATGCTAACAATCTTTGGCAGTTGTGCATGATGATTTGGGTCAAAGATGATAATCGGATGTTCGAGGGCACGCGTCATGACTTACCACGTTGCTGAAAATCGTTTCACCCATGAACCGATCCCATACCTTACAAACGGATGATATGCATCTCCGCGCCCATGGCCCGCAACTGATCCAGTGGCCTTGAGCCGATGCGCACTTTCAACTTCACCCGGCCCTCGCCATATTCCCGGTCCAGCACCGTGCTACGGGTTTCCACAAAATGCACCGCTTTCCCATCGGCCATGTCGATATCCAGCACCAGTTCCTCTTCCCGGCCACGCATGATGTCGCGCACCAGTTCGACCAGCTCCTCCACCCCGCGCCCGGTCTTGGCAGACAGTGCCACGCTCGGCCCCTGATGCTCCTTCTCCATCACCAGAATGTCCGCATTATTGTCCACCTTGTCGATCTTGTTGAGTACCAGAATCCTCGGCTGGGTGTTGGCGCCGATGTCTTCCAGAACATCCCGCACCGTTTCCCATTGTTCCCGGCAGCGCGGCTGGGCCACATCCAGCACCACCAGCAGCAGATTGCTGTGAACTGCTTCCTGCAACGTCGCCCGGAAGCTGGCCACCAGATGATGAGGCAAGTCACGAATGAAACCCACCGTGTCCGAGAGCATCACCCGATCGCCTCCGCCCAGCTCCCAGCCACGGGTGCGGGTGGAGAGTGTGGCGAATAATTTGTTGTCGGCGTATGCATCGCCGGCTGTGAGCGTGTTGAACAGCGTGCTTTTACCCGCATTGGTATAACCCACCAGGCCAGCGGTGAAAAAATCCAATCCACGGGCGGCCACCTCACGCTCTTTGCGACCCTGCACCTGCTTGATTTCACGCTTGAGCATGGTGATCCGGCGTTGCACCAGACGACGGTCGATTTCCAACTGTTGTTCGCCGGGGCCACGGGTGCCGATGCCGGTGGGTGCACCGCCAGCGATGCGTTCCAGATGCGACCACATCGCCCGTAACCGCGGGTAGGTGTATTCCAACTGCGCCAGCTCGACCTGCAATTTGCTTTCTGTGGTCTGGGCGCGGCCGGCGAATATATCGAGGATCAGTTCACTGCGATCCAGCACTTTCACCTTAACGATTTCCTCGATGGACGAAATCTGACTGGGCGAAAGGTCATTGTCGAAAATCACCACCTGAACTTCCAAGGCTTCCACCATCTGGGCGATTTCCTGGACCTTGCCCGAACCGATGAAGGTGCTTGCATCGATACGCTGGCGTTGCTGCATTACCTCATCAACCACCACAGCCCCGGCAGTGTGCGCCAAGGCACGCAGTTCATCCAGCGGATCGTGGGGGTTGTTCTGCGATCCCGGAAGCAGACAGCCCACCAGAATGGCGCGTTCACGGGCGACGGATAATTGCTGACGTTCGATAGAATCTGCCATAGAATGACCTTGCAGGTGGTCATTTTAACCGAAGTGGGGGTGGGGCGTGCGATTCATCACCGTGACAAGTGACAATTACGTGGCTGCTACCGCGCGGATGGTTGCCTCTCTGCGTCAGTGGCATGCTGATGATCCGGTGGTGGTGTACGCCCTGGAACAGGATTGGAACTCACAACTCGAAAAGCATTTCGATGGCATGCAGCTTCAGATTCGGCACCTGCCGGAGCCGGACAAACGCTATCGACAGGGAACGCTGGGGCAATCGGTCTTCGCACGCTGGAAACTGGATGTCTTTCTGGATCAGCAGGAGCCGTTCATATTTCTGGACAGCGACACCCTGCTACTCCGACCCTTGTATGAACTGATTAAGCAAACCCTCGAGCTTGGCTGGTTCACTGTTAACGAAGGCACCACGCTGGGTCAATATGCCCAGGGGGATATCTCCCACCATGTGGAACTTCCGGATCACGATGAATCCCGCAGCGGTTTTAACACCGGCGTGGTGGGGTGCGTTCCAGAGGGGCATCGTGAGGTTTTCGAACTGGCGGCCCAATGGGCGGCGAAAATCAAGGGCAATCTGCTGGGCGATCAGGGACTGCTCAACCTGGCCTGGTATGAGTTGCATGGAGACCTGCCTCCGGGGCAATCTTCCCTCTACAACGGCGGGTGGCATACCGATGACACCATGAACCTGTCGCAGGCAATCCTTCACTTTGCCCGGCCGAACTACACCACCGAGCAGAAACTGCACGACCATCACCGCATCTGGGAAGCCTGGCCACGAGGGATTGCCTGACCCCACTGGTTGACTCCGCTTTCTGGCGGGAATCGCTGCCACAACCATGGACATGGTTGAACCATTGTGTTCAGCAAAAACATAAAGATTTTGTCCGTAACATGAGGCAGCAAAGTAGAACCAAACTCGATCCGCAGGGGCTCATTGTGACCGACCGCTGGCAGGCGTTTTTAATTGATGAGAAGGTGTTGAATGAAGCAAGAAAGTGGTGGCTGGTTCATGCAGCGCAATACCGGGGCTTGCCGCATCAGCCTACGTTTCACCTGATTCGACCCGGCCGGTACGATCATTGGCTTCCTGTGCCGCCATCCGTAGCATCGACAGGCTCAAGTCCCGCTGCACATGAAAAACCCACACCGGGGGGGTGTGGGCTTGAATGATAAAACAACCATCAATCCGAAATCCGAAATATTGCATCACCCTCGCCATTTGAACTTGCCACGTGAGAGGGCCACACCTCGGCGGTTGGCGGCCAGGTGTTCCAAGACGTGGTAAATCGTCTCGGCTTGTTCGGGCATTGCCAGCTTGTCGGCAATCTGCTCAGCACTGAATGCTTCCCCTTTTTCCTTGAGGAAGCCCAGAGCCTTGTGCCGCACATCCAGCACCGCTGCTGCTGCTTTCTTCCCAGCTTCCACGCCCGGCTGGTGATAGGCATTGATGCCCACCAGGCTCGCATACAGGCCCACTGCCCGTTCGTAGAGAGCGATCATCGCACCCAGCGTCGGGGCATCGAGTTTGTCACAGGTAATGGTCAGCGAGCTGCGCCCGTTTTCATACAAGGCTGTGCGCGTGCCCTGCCAGAATCCGCTTAAATATTCACCGCTGGTTATCCCCGGCAAACCGTTCAACCCCGCCTCGACATCCGGCGCGGTTTTCGAGGTCGCCAAATTACGATCCTGCAACACCACGATGAACGTCGCAAAGAAGTTGTTCACCCCTTCGCGCAGTTGTTGCACGTAAGCATGTTGATCCGTCGATCCCTTGTTGCCAAACACGCTGATGCCCTGATGCACGACATTGCCCGCCAGATCCTTTTCCTTGCCCAGTGATTCCATGATGAGCTGTTGCAGATACCGGCTGAAAAGCAGCAGGCGATCTTTGTAAGGCAGAATCACCATGTCCTTGAGTCCCTTGCCACCGGTGCGTGGTACCACATCAGCGCCAGCACCGCAGCCGGGTTCTTTTTGGCATCGGGTACTCGGGTG
>JAAUTM010000072.1 GCA_012031455.1 Phycisphaerales bacterium | reverse complement strand
GGCATCATGACCAGTGACGAAAACCGTATAAAGCCTGGTACAGCCAGTGGCACATCAAACCGTTCAATGAAGAGATTCGCGATGACATTGTCCCGGAGTATCAGGCTCAAGGCCGGGAGATCGAGTTCGTGGATCAGTTCGTCAACTTCACCAATGGTGCGGTGCTCGATGGCACGCACTTGCCCGATGGCATTCATCCGGACCAGGTGGGTTACGACCTGATGGGGGCTTCGTTTGCGGCAGCGGTGATCGGTGGTGCGGTGCCTGAGCCGGGGACGCTGAGCCTGCTGGTGTTGGGAGCGGCAGCAATGCTGCGTCGGCGCGTGTGGGTTGCGTGAGGTCCATAGGAGTTGAGGGAGTGTGGTCGGAGTGTTCGTCGTTCGGTTGGTTCATGGCGTCTGTTGATCATTGTGGTCGGAAACATCTAATGCAGGGAGATTCATGTATGAGAGTAGCAAACTAGGAAATGGACGAGGCGGTTGGGAGCAGTAATGCTGCTGGGTGCAGCATCGGGCGCAGTGGCATCAGAATACACACTGACGTTTGAGGATTTGCTTCCTCAAGGTGGGTTTGACCATACAGCCCTTTGAACGTGGTACCCGATGGCTATGCCCCACCGGAGCTGGCGGGCAGCGGGATCACGGTAGGGTTCCGAGGGTATGATCCGGTGACCTTCGCCACACAGCCCACGGGTGTGTTTTATGGACATCCGATCAGCCCGACCAACGATCACACTCCGTTTGGTGTGGGTGCCAATATTTACGATCAATTTGTAATACAACTTACTTTCAATATGCCGGTTTACCTTGCTCAGGCATGGGTTGACTACTACGCCAACTATCCTGATATAACCGTGAGCGGCTACACCAGCATCAGTGATACCACCCCGGTGATATCAACCACGGTGAAGGGGCCTGCGCACAATGAACCCTGGCGAGATGGTCAGGATGAACTCAAGTGGCGTGATGTGATTGCCCTGGCGAGCACGCCGATCACCAAAGTCCGCTTCTACTCTGAGGGTTTTGTACAGGTGGATGATCTGCTGCTTTCCACTGTGCCGGTGCCTGTGCTCTTTGGTGATTTCAACCGCAATCGTGGCGTGGATGATGGCGACTACACCATCTGGGCGGACACCTATGGCAGCCAGGTGGACCTCCGCGCTGATGCCAACGGCAACGGCATTGTGGACGATGGCGACTACACCACCTGGGCGGACACCTACGGCCAAGGCGTGGCTCCCCTGAGTCTTGAACTGACTCCTCTGGCTGTTCCCGAACCAGCCACTCTGGGCTTGTTCATGCTCGGTGGTCTGGGTCTGCTAGCTCGTCGTCGGGCCTGATGATCGCGATCAAACTTATTCCCTGTGTGAATCATTGGTCTTTTAACACTCATCCCTGAATAGAAAGAGAGAAAGAATCATGAAGATGGTATTGTCGGCTCTGGTAGTGATGACGGCGGCCCAACTGGCCAACGCGGCACCGATTGTAAAAAGCACGGTGACGGATCTGGGTGGTGGCTTGTATCAAACGATCGTGACGCTCAGTGATGGAGCGGTTTCGGGTTCATGGGCGACCAACATGACTGTCACCGGCACGGAAGGTGCCGTGGTGAATCAGGTTGCGGCTTTTGGCGCGATATCTGTGAATACCCAATCAGATGCAACGACTTATGCCGGGATTGGTGGCTCCGGTTACAGCAAGGACCTGGACACCTGGTACTACAACAGCATTTTCACCACCGTTCTGCCCCAGGGTGTGCAGCAACTGACTAACGGGATGAAAGCGCACGTGGGCACGGCTGCGGGCGTGATCTGGGGTGATGTTGAACTGCTGCATGTGGTATCCACCACGGGTACCCTTGCTTACAGCGGCACCATTGGTCGTGGTGGTGATGTTTACAACGTGGCAGGCACGATTCCAGTCGTGATTCCTGAGCCTGCTTCGTTGGCATTGCTGGGGCTGGGCTCGCTGGCTCTGCTGCGTCGTCGGGCCTGATGGAATCATCATGGCATGATCGAGGGGGATCATGCATGCGATATCAGAGGGTGGAGCCTGACGGTTCCACCTTCTATTGACCGAGTGGTTGGTGTGGATCTTTTTTTGGATTTCCCCCCCCCCCGTGCCAGGCCTTGGGCGAAGTATCGATTTTTTCCCACGAATGCTGGAGATCGCTATGCAGACAGTGAAAGTCATGATGTCGGCTACAGTGGTGCTGGGTTCTACGCTGCTGGCACAGGCAGCGGGGACATATTTTGACACCACCTACAATCAGGGCGGACTGGGTTCGATCAACTACCGCGTGTATCTACCCGAAAGTTATAGCCCCGATGCGGAACTGCCTGTGGTGTTGTATCTGCACAGTGCAGCCGAACGGGGGACATCGGTGAGTCACATCTTTTCCAACAACTATGGCGGCTTTACCTGGACCAATGACTGGATCGGTGGCTTGGTCGATGCCACGCAGACCGGTGAGCATCAGGCCATTCTGGTGATGCCTCAGTCGGGGCTGGGAAGCTACTGGAACAGCATGACCAACGGGGAGAACTGGAATACCCCCAACTATAACAATGCAACTCAGAATGCCACGCCGATCAGCCCGCGTCTGCAACTGGCGGTGAATGCCTTGGGTCAGGTCCTCAACAATTACAGCACGGATGCCAACCGGGTGTATGTGACCGGGCCATCGATGGGCGGATGGGGGACCTGGGATGCACTGGCACGAATTCCCCAATTTGTTTGCAGCGGGGATGCCTTTGTCAGGCGGGGGCAACTTCGAAGCTGCGGGGACCACGCTGGCCAGCAAGCCGATTTGGATGATGCATGGAGCGCTGGATGGTTTGATCACCCCGGGTCACACCGATCAGCTTTATCAGGCGATGCAGAACGCAGGCGGCAGCCCGATCTATTCACGAATCGTCCAATGAAGGTCACGGCGGCTGGGACCTTTTTTATACCGATGGCTACTACACCACCGTGACCCCCAGCAACAACACCGGCTTGGGTTCAAGCATCTACGACTGGCTGTTTGCCCAATCGCTGGAAAATCAGGGACCGGTGAACCCCCCAGCATTGGAGAAGGCCCCGATCGTGCTGAATATCGGCGCTGGTGCGCAATCGAACAACAATTCGTTTGACTACACAGCCGATGGCCAGCGCATGATTGTGTTCAACCACATGGAAGCTGGTGATGTCAACAACATGAAAGACATCAACGGCAACGAAACCGGCATCTCGGTTACCCGCGTGGGCGAGATCGGTCCCGGTGGTGGAACCAGTGATGTCACTGCACCCGTCAGTGCTATATTTCCATCCAGTTCCACCCAGACGAGCCTGTACACCTTCGGCGGACTGATCGGCAAGGGTTCGGTGATGAGCTTCATCTTCTCCGGCATGGATGATGAAAGCACCTACACCATCGATGTATTGGGGTCGGTGACCACACCCCTGAATATCAGCAGCATCACGCAGTACACGATCGTCGGGGCCACCACCGAAAGTGAGCAGATCGAAATCATCAACAACAAAAATGGACTGGTGACCTTTGAGGATATGCAATCGGTCAATGGTCAGATGACCCTGATCGTCACCGGCCTCAACGGCTCGCTGGGTTACATCAATGGCCTGCGTATTACGGACACGACCCAGGCGCCTGAACCTGCATCGATTCTGCTGCTGAGCGTTGGCGGGCTGGCACTGCTTCGTCGCCGAGCCTATGTGTAAAGTCACGATGGCATGGTCGAGGGGGATCATGCTTGCTATATCAGAAGGTGGAGCTTGCCGGTTCCACCTTCTATTGACCGAGTGTGTTTGATGTGTTGGTTCACCCCGTGCCCAGTTTTGGGCGAAGTGTTTGGAATGTACTCATTCATTGAAGGAGGTTGGTATGCTGATGGTAAAAGTGATGATGTCGGCTTCGGTGGTGCTGGGTTCTACGCTGCTGGCACAGGCAGCGGGGACATATTTTGACACCACTTACAACCAGGGCGGATTGGGTTCGATCAACTACCGCGTGTATCTACCCGAAAGTTATAGCCCCGGAGCGGAGATGCCGGTGGTGTTGTATCTTCACAGTGCGGCCGAGCGGGGCAACTCGGTCAATGATATTTTTGAGAACAACTACCCAGGCTTTACCTGGACCAATGACTGGATCGGTGGCTTGGTCGATGCCACGCAGACCGGTGAGCATCAGGCCATTCTGGTGATGCCTCAGTCGGGGCTGGGCAACTACTGGAACAGCATGACCAACGGGGAAAACTGGAACACCCCCAACTACAACAATGCCGTGCAGAATGCGACACCGATCAGCCCACGGCTGCAACTGGCGGTGAATGCCTTGGGTCAGGTCATCAGCAACTACAGCACGGATGCCAACCGGGTGTACGTGACCGGGCCATCGATGGGCGGATGGGGGACTTGGGATGCATTGGCACGGTTCCCGAACCTGTTTGCAGCAGGCATGCCGTTGTCGGGCGGGGGCAATGTGGAAGCAGCGGGAACTACCCTGGCCAACAAGCCTGTGTGGATGATGCACGGTGCATTGGACGGACTGATCACCGTCGGCCACACCGATCAGCTATATCAGGCGATGCAGAACGCAGGCGGCAGCCCAATCTATTCACGAATCGCCAATGAAGGTCACGGCGGCTGGGAACTGTTTTATCAGGATGACTACTACACCACGGTGACCCCCAACAACAACACCGGTTTGGGTTCCAGCATATACGACTGGCTGTTTGCACAGTCGCTGGAAAATCAGGGACCGGTTCAGCCACCGGCACTGGACAAGGCCCCGATCGTGCTGAACATTGGCCCCGGTGATCAATCGAACAATAATTCGTTTGACTATACAGCCGACGGCCAGCGCATGATTGTGTTCAACCACCTTGAAGGTATTCCGATCAGCAACATGAAGGATATCAATGGGAATGAAACGGGGATTAACGTATCATTCACATCCACTGGCAGCGTAGGTCCCGGCCATGGCGTTGACACACCAGGACCCACAGTGGGCGGTATATTCCCTCAAGCTTCCACGTGGCTCGGTCTCTACGTTCTAGGAAACAACAACACTATGACGTTTACCTTCAGCGGGATGGATGACGAATCGACTTACAAGCTCGATGTTTTTGCGGGTGTCATAGTAATACTTTTGCGGGTATCACCCGGTTTATGCTGGATGGTAAGGAAACCGAAACCAAATCCATTAATGTGGTTGGCAACATCGATGGACTTTTAACTTTTGAAGACGTTCAGTCCGAAAACGGAACTATCACACTGACCATGAGTGTGCAGACAGGATTACTGGCATTTGTTAACGGCATGCGACTCACCGATACCACGCCCATCCCCGAGCCAGCTTCGATTCTGCTGTTGAGCTTCGGCGGGTTGGCACTGCTGCGTCGGCGCTGATTTGTCAGATTAGAATGCATAGGAAATGTGTGTATCCCCACCGCAATTTCTTCAATCAGAGGCTCTTAACCGAGCTTCTGATTATTTCAATAAGACCTGCTGCTAGTGTTTGCATGCAGGGTGCATCAGGGGTTTGAACAATGGAGTATTTTCATGAACGGTTTTGTTAAGGCAGCCGCCTGCGCAATGCTGGCGGTATCGGCACAGGTCACCAATGGCACAACTCACGCTACCGTCGATTATTTCCGATCACATGGTGCTGCAACGTGGTAATGCGATTCCCATCTGGGGAAAAAGCCAGCCGGGGCAAACCGTGGCGGTGAAACTAGATCGTGGTGATGGCCAGCCGGTTGTAAGCGTCAGCACTCAAGCAGATGAACATGGGAAATGGCAGGTGCTTCTGGACACCACCTCGGCTCCCGATCAGCCGTTGGAACTTGAAGTTCAGGCCGATGGACAGGGCGTTAAGCGCATTCGGGATGTGCTCGTGGGACAGGTCTGGATCTGTTCCGGGCAATCGAACATGGATTTTCCGGTGAAAAGCGCCATAAATTCAAAAGAGGAAATTGAAACCGCTGATTTCCCAAAAATAAGGGTATTCAAGCTTTCGAGAATGGTGTCGCAAACTCCTGCTGAAGATTTGGAACAGGGTGAATGGAAAGTCTGCACCCCCGAATGTATACCGGAATTTTCGGCAGTGGGGTATTTTTTTGGGCGCAGCCTTTTTCAAAATCTCCATGTTCCCGTTGGCCTCATACATAGTGCATGGGGTGGCAGTGTGGCCGAATCGTGGACAAGTGCCCTGACAATCGAAAACGATCCTGATTTCAAAGATAAATTGAAAGAGCTGGCGGGTTTGGATGAATCAAAATGTCAGGCACTCAAAACGCCCGCTGTTAACCCCAACGACTATCCCACACTGCTTTTCAACGGAATGGTCAATCCTGTTATTCCTTATGGGATTCGTGGGGTTATCTGGTACCAGGGCGAATCGAATGTTAACTTCGCAAAACAATATCAGCGTGTTTTTCCGGCCATGATAGTCGATTGGCGAAATCATTGGAAACAGGGCGATTTCAGCTTCCTGTTTGTTTCGCTGGCCAACCATAAGGAACCAACCAAGCAGCCATCGGAAAGCAGATGGGCCGAACTCCGCGAAGCCCAAACTAAAACACTGGCCCTGCCTAAAACAGGAATGGCATTGGCCATCGACCTGGGCGACGCATACGATATCCATCCAAAAAATAAGCAGGATGTTGGTAAGCGTCTTGCTTTGTCGTCTCTTAAAACTACCTATGGGAAAAACTGGTTCATGCTGGCCCAATGTTCCATACAGTGCAGTTCGACAGCGCCAAAGCAGTGGTTACTTTCTGCGAA
>JAAUTM010000071.1 GCA_012031455.1 Phycisphaerales bacterium | reverse complement strand
TGGGGTGCGGCCCGAACCACGGAAAACAGATCGGCACCCCGCCACGCAGGGCTTGCCGGTTGCGTACCAACTGCTTTTGCTCATCCAAAGCACCGGGTGAGTCTGGGTTTTGGGTTGCCAGTGGCAGAGGTGAGCGCCTTGCAGATAAAGCTCCGCCTGACACAGCGGGGTGTCGATCTGCAATCGTTGCAAACCGCCTTGGCCAGTGGTTAGAGTCACGCCTTGTGGGAGTTGTGGGTTCATGATGACAGTGTAAACAATTTTGCTTTGGAAATCGCACCGGTATGGGTGGAATCTCAAGCAGTCGATTCTACTATTGGGTGAATAAATGTATGCAATCATTCATGAGTGACAGGGAGATATTGCAGCGTACGCAGTTGTCCATCGATTTGCAGCGTTGCTGCAGAGGGCGGGGCCTGCATGGGCACAGCCAGCAGCGGGTGCGGGCCACGTGTGAGCAGTACCTGGCCATCCCGGTAGCGAATGTCCAGAGGGCTGTCGGGCCGCCAGTCGGGCTGGGTGTCCAGATCAATAGGCTCAATGCTCGCTGGCTCAGACAGCGGCGGATACTGAGTTGGTCCCCAGAAATAAACCGCCAGCCAGCCCTGCTTGTCGGGGTCTTCATCGGGATCAATGCTGTCAGGTTTCAAACGTGTGAGCCAGTCGTGGGTATCGTCGGCTGCCGGGGTGACAAAGTTTGCGGGTATCTCGCTGCGAATCTGACCGGGGCGTGCCCAGAAAAGACACGCCGTTGCATCCCCGATGGTTTCATAATATTCAAAAACAAAACCATGCCAGCCGCGCGACAGGTGCATGTTGCCCTTGGCCCATTGGAGCTGGTGGCCTTTCCAATCATCGATGACCAGTTTGCCATCAATCCGCAACCGGCAACCATCATCGGTTTGGGCTTCAAAGTAATGCATGCCCTCCCGTGGCACGTGAACGAAACCCGTCCAGCGCACTGTAAAATGATCCGCATCCACTCCTGAATGAGGCGGATTGTTACGCCAGCGATGAGCGATGGATTTTTCCAGCCGTAGCAATGAATGTTTTCGGTAGAAACGGTCATCTCGCAAGGTGCCCGGGGCAGGCACCGGCTGAGAAAGCATCGATTGTATTTGGTAGCTGCGTATCACCTGGTCCTCTTCCATCGTCAGACGAACCCCTTGCGAACCATCCCACAGGTCGAGTTGGAACCGGTTCATCGTCGGGCCTGATAGACGTAAAAAACCAGCGGATGATGGCAGATATCGAAGCACGAATCGCCCATTTATTTTGAGCGGATCCGGCCCCGATTGCTGCCACCGACCGGACCATGGACGCAGCAGCGTTTCATGCTGCATGACCACGTTCACATCAGGCCAGGGTAGATTCAGCCCCGGTGATGCATGGTTCAGGGGTGATGATTCAGGATCGAACGTCGACACGCCGGGGGCGGGGGCGGGAGTTTTGCCGGATCGATTGGGATACAGACGCACGATGAGAAACAGTCCGACCACCGCGAGAACAGCGATCAAAAGGGCAAGCAGTAAACGTGACCACAAGGGCATCGGCGACATGCTCGAATCGTCGCCCACATGGGCTGATGGGTCAAGTCAATCTGATATCTGTGGTGATTGAATCCCATAAAAAAACCGGACAATATAAGTGTCCGGTTCGGTAGTGACTTTAAGCAAACTTGTTTTTCACTCAATCCTGTTTGGGCGTTTCGGGGGCCGGTTCAGCAGCAGCGGGGGGCGGCATCGGTGGAAGCGGCAGGGGTGGCAGCCTTATCGCCACCTTTGCGGAGCTTGGCGGCAAATTCCATCCGGCGATTGGCTTTTTCCCTGCGGCGGGAGAACTGACCGGCGACCTGCGGTCCGCCATCTTCATCACTGATGAGTTGCAACACCACCAGGCTTGAGCCGTCGCCGATGCGATGCTTGGCAAGCTTGACCACGCGGGTGTATCCGCCGGGGCGCTGGGCGTACTTGGGGGCGATTTCCTCAACAGCTTTTTCACCACGCGTGGGCCGTCGATGACTTCGCCGAAGGAATTGCGTTTGACCGATTCATCGGTGTCATTTTTCACCATGATGTGGTCACGCCCAAGTTGCGCGGTCACACGCCGACGGGCTGCCAGCGTACCGGTGCGGGCTTCGGTGATGATTTTTTCCACGAACGGCTGCACCATCTTGGCCTTGGGCAGCGTGGTGGTGATCTGGCCATGGGTGAACAGTGCCAGCGCCAGGTTGCGGCGGTCCGACCAGCGCTGTTCTGAATCACGGCTCAACTTGTATCCTGCTACACGATGTCGCATGTTTAACTCTCCAGGCAAAGTCGCCGACGCAAAGCGTCCGCGCTAAACAATAACATTCATCCGATCACATTCGCGGTGGGTTCTCACGCGGGCTTGCTTGACCCACCCTACGTCACCAAGTCGCCTATGCATTGCGTCCGTGCTAAACAGAACGCTTTCAATAAATTTCGAAATCCGAAATTCGAAATTCGAAATAATCCTCACTCCTGCGTTGCCGGAACAGTAAGTTCCGGGGGCAGCTCATACCCAGGGTAAGCCCCAGGTCCGTCAGTTTGCGTTTGACTTCACGCAGCGAGGTCTTGCCGAACGAACGGATCTTGAGCAGTTCCGCATCGGTCTTGCTCACCAGTTCGTAAACCGCAGTCATCTTGCTGGATTCCAGGCAATTGCTGGCCCGGACCGAAAGCTCCAGTTCCGATATCGGCATCTTCAGCTTGCGGATCAGGTCCTCTTCCACCTTGGCGGCGGCGGCGGCAGATTCGCTGGCCACCTGGGTACCAAGTTCGAAATACTGTACGAACGGGCTCAGGTGCTTGCGGAGAATCTTGGCGGCTTCCACCAGGCCATTCCGGGTCGATGGTGCCGTTGGTCCAGATTTCCAGCGTGAGCCGATCAAAGTTGGTCTTCTGGCCTACACGGGTATCTTCCACTTTATAACGGACGCGAGGTACGGGGGAGTAAATCGCATCCACCGGAATCCAGCCGATTTCCTGATCCTGCCCGGTGGTGTACTGTTCGGTGGCGGGCACATAACCGCGCCCTTTTTTGACCTTGAATTCCATGTCGAACTCGATGCCCTTGGTCAGCGTCGCCAGCACCAGTTCCTTGTTGTGAATCGTGACCGAGGTGTCGGCTTCGATCAGGTCCGCAGTCACCTGACCAGGCCCTTCGGCCTGCAGGCGCATGATTTTGTCTTCTTCTGCGTCCACAGACACAATCAGATTTTTCACATTCAGCACGATGTCGGTGACATCTTCAGTCACACCTTCAAGACTGGTGAACTCATGGTTTGCGCCTTTGATCTTGATGGCGGTCACCGCGGCACCTTCAAGGCTCGAAAGCAGTACCCGGCGCAGGCTGTTGCCCACGGTGGTACCAAAGCCACGTTCAAACGGTTCGATGGTGAATCGGCCGAATGTGGCCGTGTTGGTCTTTTCATCGGGAACCACGCGAGTCGGAAGTTCCAAACCGCGCCAGCGAATACGCATAAGGATGCTCCAGTTTCAGCAGAACCCAATCGGGCTTGCCCGGGAATCACGCGACTTGTCCCATGCTGCTGAAAACCACGGGGCCGCTGCTGTTCCGGGGCGGAACTGTCCAAATATCTAAAAAACTGTGAATCAAACAAGCCACATTATCAACAATCCACCCATGACCGGCGGGGGAATGCACCGAGCTGATTACACTCGGCGACGCTTGGCGGGACGGCAGCCATTGTGCGGGATCGGCGTCCGATCTTCGATGGCTGTGACACGGATGCCAGCGCTCTGCAGCGCGGTGATGGCTGACTCGGCGTCCGGCCCCGGCTCCTGCCACACGCACTTCCATTTCCGTGACGCCCATTTTCTTCACCAGCAGGGCTGCTTCCTCAGCAGCGCGGGTGGCGGCATAAGGGGTGCTCTTGCGGCTGCCCTTAAAGCCAATGGTCCCGGCACTTTTCCATGCCAGCGTCTCACCGTTCATGTCGGTGATGTTGATATAGGTGTTGTTGAAGGTCGCGCGGATGTGAGCAATGGCGCGACTGACATTTTTACGAATCTTCTTCTGCTTCTTGGCCATGGGTCTCCTCGAATCTGCCGGCGTTGCCAGCTATTCCCACAAGGGACGGGCAACTCGACTCGGGGTTGGTTGGGATGTCATGCCGACGATTAGCGTCAGCGGAATACTCAAAACACGCTTACTTCATTGCCTTGACGGATTTCTTCACCGCCACGGTCTTACGCTTGCCCTTGCGGGTACGGGCGTTGGTCTTGGTACGCTGACCACGCACCGGCAGGCCGCGACGATGACGATCCCCGCGGTGGCTGCGAATGTCCTTCAAACGCTGAATGTCCTGCCCGATCTTGCGGCGAAGCACCCCTTCGACCGGGTAGCCGGCTTCGATGATGTTGGCGATATGGGCCAGTTGTTCTTCAGTCAGTTTGTTGGCGCGAATTTGACCGTCGATATTCGCATCCTTGAGGATCACCTCAGCATTGTTGGGGCCAATACCATAGATGTAGCGCAAGGCAATGCGAATCGGCTTGTTGTCAGGAATATCGACACCGGCAATACGTGGCATGGTTCAATTCCTTGGCGTAACGGCTGTTTGGCCGCCGGGGTGATTTACCCTTGGCGCTGTTTGTGTTTGGGGTTGGAGCAGATCACGCGCACGACGTTCTTCCGCCGCACGATCTTGCACTTTTCACAAATTCGACGCACACTGCTGCGAACTTTCATATTTCACCTCTATATCAGTCCAAAGTCACTGGTCCAAAGTCCAAAGTCAGAAAACTGCCTGCGTTTTTGACTTTGGACCTTCGACCTTGGACCCTTATTAATGTCGGTAAGTAATTCGGCCTTTGGTCAGGTCGTAAGGGCTGATTTCCAAAGTCACCCTGTCACCGGGGAGGATGCGGATGTAATTCATACGCATTTTGCCGGAGATGTGGGCGATGATTTCTTTCTGGTTCTCCAACCGAACGCGGAACATGGCGTTGGGCAGGGCATCGACCACCTCAGCCTCGACCGTGATTTTGTCTTCCTTGGGCATGCACGCCTTTGCTGTTAACCGTTCTACAAGGCTCGCGGACCGTCCGCATAGCCCTGACTGATTCCACTTCTGCAAACTCAGCGGGTCAGCACATCCGCCCATCCCTGTTACGGCGATGGTGTGCTCAAAGTGAGCCGAAGGCTGCCGATCCGCTGTGAGTACCGTCCAACCATCATCGAGCGTGAGCACTTCATACGAACCCTGATTGCACATCGGCTCGACTGCCAGCACCATTCCCTCACGCAGAATGATGTCGTTGCGCTTAAGTTCGGGGGTCACATAATTGGGCACTTTGGGGTCTTCGTGCATCTTTTGTCCGATGCCGTGTCCCACAAAATCCCTCACCACACTGACACCCGCCTGCTCCGCATAATTCTGCATCAACCAGGCCACCTGGCTCCAGCGCCGCCCTGGCCGGATGTTATCCACCGCCAGTTGCAGCACATGCCGGGTCGTTTCCAGCAGATGCCGGGTCTTGGCGGGAACTTCACCGACCATGAAAGTCTCCGCCGCATCGCCGCACCAGCCATCGACCTCTACCCCGCAATCCACACTCACCACATCTCCGTTCTGGATCACCCGGTCGCCAGCGATCCCGTGCACCACCACTTCGTTGACGCTGATGCAGAGGTTGGCGGGAAAACCCTCTCCCGCCCGGTAAGTCGGATAATTCTTAAAAGAGCCCTTGGCCCCCAGTTTGGTAAACAACTGGTACGCCGCCTCATCAATCTCCCGCGTGGTCACACCCGGTTTGCACAACCCGCGACAGTGTTCCAATACCTGCCGGACCACTTTCCCGGCAGCACGCATTTTCTCAATCTCGTCTCTGGTTTTGAGCCGAATTCCCATCAACCTTTCGCCTTTGAACTACGATCGCCCAAAGGCGACGTGAATCTCTTAGTATAACGCGCCGAAAAAAAGCTGCCAAACCGAGTCAAGTGGCTGGGGGCTAGTGGCTTGGAGCTAGGCAATCCAATTCGACCTGCCCCATATACTCTTCCCAGCTCCCAGCACCTAGCTACTTTTTCACTTGCCCACTTCTTCAATCGATCAACCGTTTTACCAGCGAACCGCTTCAATCAGACGCGACAAGTCGCAGCGCTAACTTCCGAATACGACTCCGTCACTCGGCCACTTGGCCACTCGACCACTTGGCCACTTCTGGCATCACCCCGATGTCGGCATGGCTCCGCGTATCCGAGGTCCTTTGCCACCTTCGCTGTTTGCCAAAAAGCCCTGATAATTCCGCATCATCAGATTTGCTTCAATTCGTTGCACAAAATCCAGCATCACACTCACCGTAATCAAAAGTCCGGTACCACCAAGGAAGCTGGAAACTTCAAAGGGGATGCCAAAGGCACTCTGTACCACCGACGGAATCACCGCAATCACCGCCAGAAAACCCGCACCCACATAGGTGATGCGCTCCATTACCACTTCCAGATATTCAGCCGTACGAGGCCCGGGGCGTAAACCAGGGATGAAACTCCCATGATCCCGCAGTTGCGTGGCCATTTCCTTGGGCTGGAACTGCACCGTGGTCCAGAAGTAGGAGAAGAAGAAAATCAATCCGACATACAGGAAGATGTACAGGAAGCCATGATCCATACGGAAGTTGCGATCAAGGAAGCCGGTGAAACCGATCATCCACACGGGCCATTCATTGGCGCGGGCTGATTGATCAACGTATCCGATGAGACATGGCGGGGAAAATCATCAGGGAACTGGCGAAGATGATGG
>JAAUTM010000070.1 GCA_012031455.1 Phycisphaerales bacterium | reverse complement strand
CGCTTTCTCGTATTTCTACGCATATAGATTATTTTTTAAATTATCATCCCATCCCATCATGAAATATCTGTCGATTAGAGCATTAATAAACGAGCCATCTCCAAAGGATGGTTCCAGTATCTTTTGATGTTTGTTTTCAATTACTCTTTCAGTAAGGTAATGTGCTACATCGCCAGACGTATAAAAAGCACCAATGGTTTTCTTTTCGTAATCTAGCATCAAAAACCTTTTAAATTTCTTGTAAAGACGTTATTACCCACTTTCTATTGAGTATAGCATTAAATGTTTACTCCCGTAGTAGGCTATTGTCTTATCGATTTATAATGAGTAGTCTTAGGTTCCCATACTAAATGATTTCCAAGCCCGCACTGTGGCGCTGGGCTGACACCCGAGAGGGGTGAATCAAGGGCAGGTCAACGGGGTGCTCCACCCAGCTATCCAAGCTTCGCCGCGCTAGCGCACGTAACTGACCACACCCGGTTTGCGAGGCGAGGCGCCGGCTGCATGCCCTTGTAACCCAGCGCCACGCCGTAATACGGCTCGTAGCCCGGCGGATCTCCAGGGGGCACCATTTCCTGAGCCTGTGTAAGAAGAAGTGCAGCAGCCCAGCCAGACCGAGCCGATCTCCAGCTCTCGGCGGCGAGGAGCATGTTCTGGATGGCGGCGGCGCAGTCCGTCTGCCAGGTGATGGCATCCCGCCGTCCGGATACCACGACCAGGGTTGGGCATCGTAGGTGACGCGGTAGTGCCTGTGCGACCCCAGGCGGCGCACCCAGTCGATCTCGAAGAGGGCCATCTGCTCGCGGGTCACCCGGTTGATGTGATCCAGCAATTCGCCGATTCTGGATGACCGTAAAATGCCAGGGCTGTTCGTTGTGCCCGCTGGGGGCGTAAATGGCGGCTTCGAGGATCAGGTCCAGCGCTTCCTGTCCGGTGCTGGCCTCCAGCACCCGGTAGCCGCGGGAGTTGAGCGCCCGGGCCCCGAAGGCGCGCACCGGCTCCTCGTCTTCCACCAGCAGGATCGTGCCCTCGCCCGTCAAATCCTGCGGCTGCGGCTTGATCTCTTCGGTCTTGACGGAAAGCTCCTCGGCCGTCGGCACGTGGCGCGGCAGGAAGATGCGGAAGGTCGTGCCCTTGCCCACGGTGGAATCGCAGAAGACATAGCCGCCGGTCTGCTTGATGATGCCGTAGACCATGGACAGGCCAAGGCCCCCACCACCACCTGACCATTTTCAACCAGCGCCAGGGCGATGGCATACTGGTCGCCACGGAGAAAACCTTGGTCCATCGATGGGGTCGATGGTCCAGTGCCTGCGATCGTAACGGGGCAGTTCCATCGCACCATGGTCGATCCATGCCAGCACATCCTGATCAGGCAGCATCTGGTTGAATTCACAACTGACATGCTGCACTACCAGGCTGCGCGTCTGGGCGTGATCCTCGCCACGCAACTGGGTGCTGTTTTCTTCCCCAACCACCGCATCACCCGGAAAGGCTTCGAGCAGAACTCGACTGACGATGGCCTGCGAAGCAAAATCAGCGACAGTCACCGGGGAACGATCCTGCTTGGCGATAATGCCCTTGTTCCCGGCGCGAGGGGCTTTGTCGTTTTCGTTGACGGGAGCAGGGGTCACCAGACGATCGCGCACAGCCTGACAAGCGCGGGCAGCCATGCGTACCGCTCTGATCGCGGTGGTTCGTTCGTGATGCCAGGGTGAAGCCATTGATCACATCATCCCATTCCGGGGTCAAGCCCGGACGCTAAACAATTCAACCTAGTGATTGATCGGCTGACCCACCGATTAACTGACCCACATTTCCACCATGTCCCGGATCGTAGCCATGTTATCATCGAGCAAACATCATGCCGATCCAAGCATCTTCAACCCGACCTTCGCTAACGCTTAAACAAATCTGGTTCAGGTCCGTGCTGTTGGGGGGTGTTGTTTTTGCTGTGTTGTATCCGTTGGACGGGTTGCTTCAACCTTTACTTCACGTGCAAAACCTTGGGGGCGATGTCCGTCGCTCGCTGGAAACGCTGCAACAGTTTGGCGATCTTTCCACCCTGATCCTTGTCGCACTGGTGATCTGGCTGCTTGATCCTCCACGGCGAACCCGGCTGGTGGATCTGTTTCTTGCTGCATTGGTGGTGGTGCTGATGTGTAATCTCTTAAAAATGGGGCTGGGCAGGCCACGGCCAATTCTTCTGGATCCGTGGTCATTGGTGCTCCCCTGGCAGACATATCCCTTGCCGCAAACCGTCGATGGCAATGCGATCACGGTGGATACCCATGCCTGGCAGCTTGGGCATGGTGGGTTATCCCGTTTATGGTCCATGCCGTCGAGCCACACTGCGGCAGCCGTGACTCTGGCGGTATTTCTGAATCATTATTATCCTCGGTTAAAACCTCTGCTCATCGGGCTGGTGGTAATTGTTGGCTCTGCCAGAGTGATATTGGGGGCACACTACCCCAGTGATGTCGTGGCTGGCGCCATGCTGGCCTATCCGGTGGCATCAACGATCATGAACAGAAAAACGGTAACGCAACTCATTCTCAAGTGAATCACGCAAGGTGACTCTTTTAACATTACCCAAGCAACAGCAGTTGATAATGTTTCTTACAATAAGTGACTCGGAAACGCCGATATTCGAGTAGGCCTTGTTGCCGATGCCGGTCACCAACCCTTGATTTTATGCCATCCTTTATGAGCATCCGCTCGGGAGACGAATGTGATTAGTCTGAGCAATCTGTTGTGCGATCAGGTCGCGGGCAATGAAAAACTTCGCTACGGCCATGCGAATTCGAGTGAGAAATCCAACCAGCCCCCCAAGCCCGTCACGGTGTGGGCGGTGACCAAAGCCTGCAACCTGCATTGCGTGCACTGCTATGCCAGTGCCACCGATGGCCCGGACCCCAATGAACTGACACATGCCGAGGGGATCGCATTACTGGATGACTTAAAAGCCTTCGGAGTACCAGCCGTATTGTTTTCAGGCGGAGAACCACTGGTTCGGCCTGATACCCCTGAACTGATCGCCCATGCCGTGAAAATCGGCCTGCCTGCCACGCTTTCGACCAACGGCCTGCTCATCGACGATGCCATGGCCGATCGGCTGGCGAATCTGGGGCTCAAATACATCGGCATCAGCCTCGACGGCTTGGCTGCCACCCACGACAAACTTCGCGGCGAAGCAGGTGCTTTCGAACGTACCCTTGCAGCCATTGACCGATGCAAAGTGCGCGGTATCAAGGTAGGCGTGCGTTTCACGGTGCATGCCCTGAACCATACCGAACTCGACGGGCTTTTTGATTTATGCCTGACGCATCATGTCGATCGTTTGTGCATGTATCACCTGGCATATGCAGGGCGTGGGCAAGGTTTGGCACGGGTCGATCTCACCGGCCCGCAAACCCGGCTGGTGATGGAACGGCTGATCAACCGCACACGGCAGTGCCACCAGTCAGGTCGGCCGCTGGAAGTGCTCACGGTGGGCAACAGTGCCGATGCAGGCTTTGTGCTGTTATGGACGGAACGCCACATGCCTGAAAAATACGAAGCGGTGAAAAAGCGATTGGAAGGTACAGGCGGCAACCAGTCGGGCAACTTCATTGCAGCCATCGACCCGGTAGGTCAGGTCCATTACGACCAGTTTTCGTGGCATTACCACTGTGGGAACATTCGGCAGCAGCCGTTCAGTGCGATTTGGAGCAACCCCGCCGACCAGCGTCTCAAACAGCTTCGTGACAGGGTTGAATATCTGCCCCAGCGGTGTCAGTCGTGTCAGTTCATCGGGGTATGCAACGGCAACCTGCGAAGCCGAGCGGAACAGGCCACCGGCGACTGGATGGGCGTGGACCCGGCCTGTTACCTGCGTCCCGAAGAACGGGAAGCCTTGGCACCCACTCCCGCTGAACTGGTCGAATCATTTTCCGCCATGCACATGCCGTTCACCGATTGATCCAAGTCAATCAGATTCACTCATCCATTCCCCCTTCATAAACACGGGATTTAGCCGGTTTCATGTCTATTTATTCATCAATGACTGAAGATATTCAGGGCTCTATGAGTCCAACTATGCTCAAGTAGGCCAAGAGTATTCCCGATAGGTTCAAGGTATCGCCTATGGAGTAAGGGGATTGAATCCTTTCACAGTCCCACATTCGCAGACGGGTCGGCCAATTGCCAGGCGATTCTGGTCGCTGGAGCAGTTGCAGGACCACCTTTCCAACCTGGAAACCCTCCAGGAACAGATTATTCAATCGCAGGTCCAGCATCTGGATGAACTGGCTACGCTCAACCGCATGGCGGCAGCTCTTTCCGAGCGACGCAGCTTCGACGAAGTGATTAACGACACCCTCCAAGAGGTGTACATGATCACTGGCTGCCGGGAAGCCTGGGTCATCGATGCCACCCCCACCGAACCCATTGGTTCGGTCCATTGTCTCAACGACCCGGTCATCGGTATGTCCGAAGTGCCCAAGGCCGTGACTCATTTGTGCCGCATGATCCACACCGATGCAGATTCCAAGGTGCGCGTGCTTGGCAAGGGTAAATCCTCCTCCGTGGAAGGCATCCTTGTGGCATTCCCCATTCTCACCAACAAGCATCTGCTGGGCAGCCTGGTGGTGCATTGCAGCGAGCATGACATCACCAAGGATGAACACACTCTCAGGCTCATTCAGTCCATGCTCCGTCAGACGGCTGTAGCCTGTGAAAACGACCGCCTTGTTGAAGCTGTCGGCGCCATGATGATTGAGTGTGTGTACGGCTTCGCCCAGGCCATCGAATCACGTGATCCTTATACCGGTGGCCACGTCCAGCGCGTGACAGCCTATGCCCTGCTATTGTCAAAACGTCTGGGCATGACCCAGCGCGATCGAGCCATCATCCAGGTCGGCGGCCTGCTGCACGACATCGGCAAAATCGCTGTGCCCGATGCTATCCTGCGCAAACCCGGAAAACTCGAGCCGCAGGAGTTTGAGATCATCAAGACCCATCCGGTCGTTGGTTATGACATGATCAGCCAGATACCTCACCTGGGAGCCTCGCTGGCAGTGGTCCGGCATCATCATGAGCGATGGGACGGCAAAGGCTACCCCGATGGCCTGATGGGTCAGCAGATTCCACTGGTTGCCCGCGTGCTGGCCATTGCCGATGCCTTTGATGCCATGACCTCTAATCGGCCTTATCGTCCCGGAATGTCGTTCGACATAGCCATGCAGGAAATTGTGGCTAACGCAGGCAAACAGTTTGATGCGGAACTGGCCCACCGATTCGTGCAGCTTCAGGCCAAGGATTCGAACTGGCAGCCCGGCAGATGGAAGAATGGTGTAACTCTCACGACCACCCCGGCACCGTCAATGTCACCGAGCTGTTGGAATTGGACATGAAACGACTGCCTTATCGCAGACGTTCGCAAGGCTCGACCTGGCAGCGGCCGGTGATGGAGTCCACCCGTGGCAGCAGTGACATGACCATGATGGGGGGCAATATGATCAGTGAGAACCCCAGCGACCCTCCGCCTACGGGCCTCCGCATCACGGCGTGATACTAGTTCAAAATGACGCCGAGCCTTTCAGGGCCGGTTGCTTCATCTTCACGACTGATCAATCATTCAATCGAACAGACATCCCTGTCCCTGTTGCAAGGGCCTGCGAAATGCTCCGTGGTTTAATCGTGGGATAGGACGATCCAATCCATATCGCCGGGTAAATAACTTGAATACCTTGTTTACCTGCTCAGCCACCCGTCCTTTGCCCTTCATGCGCCAGAACGCGTTGGCATCGTACAACTTGCCACCATACACCTCGCGCAGCAGGTTCAGGGCATGGTCCGCCCGATGCGGAAAGTGCCTGCGTAACCAGTCTTCGTAAAGTTCCTTGAGCTGCCAGGGCAACCGCATCAGCGCAAAACCCGCAGAGGCAGCACCGGCATCAGCCACCTCTTTCAAAATCGTCGGCAGTTCATGATCCGTCATCCCCGGAATGACAGGCGCAACATTCACAAACACCGGCAAACCCGCCTGTGACAATCGGGCGATCGGCTCCAGCCGATCACGGGGTGAACATGGCACGCGGTTCCGACAAGGATGCAAAACGATTATCGAGGGTGGTCAGTGTAACGGTCACCACCAGTGCTTTGTGACGGTTCAGTTCCAGTAATAAATCAAGATCACGCAGCAGCAATTTATTCTTGGTGAGAATCGACACCGGTTGACGGCACTCGGCCAGTACCTGTAAGCATTGCCTGCTGATCTGTAACTCAACCTCGATGGGTTGCCAGCAGTCGGTGATGGCCGACATGATAATTGTCTCCCCCTTCCACTTCGGTTGTGCCAGTTCATGTCGCAACAACGCAGCTGCATCATGTTTGACCATCAGTTTGGTTTCGAAATCAATCCCGCAGGAGTAGCCCAGGTACTCGTGATAGGTTCTCGCATAACAGTAAATGCAACCATGGGCGCACCCGCGATAGGGATTGAGCGTCCAGTCAAAACCAACCAGTTCACTTTGCACGTGATTAACGATGGTCTTGGAATCGTCGGCGATGAGTTGCGTCGGAAGCTGGGCCGGGGGCTGATCGTCTTCAATGCTGGCACGGTGATCGGTGTATTCACCAAGCACATGCAGGCGGACTTTTTCAAACCGGTTGCCGGGGTTCAGGCCTGCCGCCCTGCCCTTGCCTGTGAAACGCCCATCAACTCCCGGTGCCACGGACAGCGGTGCATCCATGAACTCGCCGGGTGTGACACTGCTTTTGGGGTTGTCGTAGCGCTTCCCTGCCATACCCAAACAATATGCGAACACTCTGGAAAGGCAAATCGATGTTCCGCACATGAAGCCCACACCGAGCCGGTGTGGGTGCTTTAATAAAACCAGCGCTGCCCAGCGAAGCC
>JAAUTM010000069.1 GCA_012031455.1 Phycisphaerales bacterium | reverse complement strand
AAGCAGATGATGCAGAATTACGGTTTGGGGGGCATCGCATTGCTGGCGGAAAAAATCGAAGGTCACGATGATTTCAAGCAGGCGGTGGATCTTGGTTATGCCTATTTCCAAGGTTATTTTTTCTGTAAGCCACAGATCGTCCAGGGTCGGGACATCCCGGCATCCAAAGCCAATTACCTGCTGTTTCTTAAAGAGCTTAACCAACAGACATTGGATTTTGGGAAACTTGAATCCATTATCAAACGGGAAATGTCCCTGTCCGTAAGGCTACTGCGGTATCTCAATTCCGCATCCATCGGAATGCGTCATCGCGTTTCCTCAATCCACCATGCCCTGACGCTCATGGGTGAAGGTCCCTTGCGCAAGTGGGCGTCGATCGTGGCCATGATCGCCATCGCCGACAACAAGCCGCAGGAACTGATGACCACCTGCCTGGTTCGCGGGCGGTTCTGTGAACAGGTGGGCAACCTGCTGGGTTTGGAAGAACAGCATCTTGATCTATTTCTCATCGGCTGTTTTCCGGGATTGATGCTCTGATGGATCGTCCGATGGAGGATATCCTTGCCGCCATGCCGCTTTCCCGGGATGTTCGCGAAGCGCTGGTCGGCATGGACACCCCGTTGTCACGCATATACCGACTGGCCATGGCCATGGAACGGGCAACCTCACGCTGATGAACATGTTCTGCAAACAACTGGAACTGGATGTCATCGTAGTGGGAGAGATTTATCGTAAATCCCTGCAATGGGCGGATGAGAACATGCCCAAGTAAATGGCTCGACTCTGCTTCACGCAAGAGTTGTGGCCATCCATTCGCTGGTATTCAGCGGAGGGCTACGGTAACGGGTGTGTCTGGCTGAGACACTCCGTTTCAATGTTGCATTTGTTCGAGCAACCAGCTTGCCGCCTGACGATGGTTTGTTTATTTTCGTTTCGATCGACCTGATGATTGGCCTGACGCATCAGCTCGATATCACACGTCCCAGAAGCTGGCGCAGCGTATCGCATAGTAATTCATCCCCGGCTGCACTGGGCCCTACCAGCAACACGGCATCGTAAGGCGGGATCACCTGACTGGGGTCCGGCAATGTCACCAGGTCATAGGCTGCGATGCGACCGTCACTGGAAAATGCGGCGATGACCTCTGTCTCGCCTTGCGCTGCCGCCTGGTACATGAAAGTGGAATCGTAGCTCACCGTCTCGCGGAACTGCAATTGATACCCTTGACGCAAGGCCCGCCACTCAGGCCGACCGAAAAATTCATAGTCCCCACCGATACGCATGTTGACTGTGTGCGGCCCAAGGTCCGCCAAGGAAGTGATGCCTTTCTGGGCAGCCAGCTTACGGGGCATCGCCAGCGCATAAGCGTTTTCAAAACCCAGCGACCCAAGACAGCGGATGCCCAGTTCCTGCGCCAGATGCCAGGTTGCAGCCTCGATCACCTGCTGTCGATTGCCCGAACCCTGACGCTTAAGCACGTTGGCCCAGAGGGTTCCAGAGTAATCGACATAGACATCAATCTGATCTGATGCCAAGGCATCAAACACCACCGAGGAACCCAGACTTTCCAGACGGTGGGTGGGGTAGCCAGCTTGTTGGAGATGCTGCTCCAGCATTGCAGCCAGAATGTATTGCTCCGTAAAGGTCTTGGCGCCGATGCGCACTGTGCGCCGAGTAGTTTGGGTGGGGTTGTCGGCATGTTGAGTGTCTGATTCCAGAAAGGGTTGCCTGGGCGAAAAGGCATTGACCAAAGCAGGTGCGGATAAACCAAGGACAAAGGTTAGCAGCAAGAGCGTGGCACAGGTGTAACCAAGAACACGTCGCCGTGTTGCTGCAGCCTTCTCCAATCCGCCCAGCAGAATGTCCAGCAGAATCGCCAGCAGCGCAGCACAGACACAGCCCACGAGCACCATCGTCCAGTTACGGGTTTGCAATCCGCGAAATATAAAATTACCAAGCGAACGCTGCCCTACGGGGGTGGAAAGCGTGGCAATGCCGACCACCCACACTGTGGCCGTGCGCACTCCTGCGAGGATCACGGGCATGGCCAGCGGAAGTTCGACATGAAAACGGATCTGCCTGGGGTCATGCCCATACCCGTCGCAGCCTCGCGTACGGCCGGGTCCACGCCAAGGATGCCCACCACCGTGTTGCGAACCATGGGCAACATGCTGTAAAGCGTCAGGGCGATGACCGTTGGCCAGAATCCCAGGGCGCTGATTTGAAATCCAAAAGCCCACAGGGTGAAACTCCCCAACAACGCCAGCAAGGGGACCATCAACGCCAGCAACGCCAGGCTGGGGATGGTTTGAATCAGACTGACAGCCGTGAGCGTCGGATACCTGCACCAGTTCCGCCGGGCCACGTACATGCCCAGCGGCAGGCTGATAGCCACACCCACTGCCAGCGGGATCACCGACACCAGCAGATGGTTAGCCAGATTCAAGGGAAGCAAACGTAGTTGTTCACGCAGATGCAGCAACCAATCTTCCATGGAAGCACTCGGAAAGGTTTAGAAAAAACGAATCGAACCCGATCAGGCACCAGCAGCGAGCATGGTTTCCAGCCGGCGTGCCTGACGCTTGGGAGTTTCCATCAGGTGACGCACATGCTCATCCGCCGGGGCCTTGAGCAGTTCCGCCGGGGTGGCTAGTTGCACGATACGCCCCTGGGCCATCACGGCGATGCGATCTGCCAGCAGCAGCGCTTCGGTCATGTCATGGGTGACCATGATGGTGGTAAGTTTGAGCTGCTGATGCAGTTGCAGAAACTGCTGCTGCAAATCATCACGAGTTAACGGATCCAGTGCACCAAAGGGTTCGTCCATCAGCATGATGCGTGGCTTAGCAGCCAGGGCTCGGGCCAGCCCGATGCGCTGACGTTGACCGCCCGAGAGCTGTCGAGGCAATCGGTGACGGTACTCCGCTGGTGACAACTGCACCAATTCAAGCAACTCGTCCACGCGATTTTGGATGCGCATGGGTTCCCACCCCAGCAAGCGTGGCACGGTGGCGATGTTGTCAGCGATGGTCTGGTGTGGAAACAATCCCACACCCTGAATCACATAACCTATGCCTCTGCGGAGGGTGGGCGGATCGACCTGTCGTATGTCCCGACCATCTATGTGAATACTCCCACGAGTCGGTTCGCAAAGTCGGTTGATCATTTTCAGGGTCGTCGTTTTTCCACATCCGGATTCCCCCAGCAGCACAATAAATTCGCCGGGGGTAATGTTGAAACTGACGGAATCGACGGGCCACGAGCGCCGCCGTCGAATGATTTGCCCACTTCATGCAGTTGAATTTGCGTCTGGTTCACTGGATTACTCCAGCACCAGATCAGAGGGAATATCCCTCAATTTAACAGGCGGTCACCGCCACGTAATGCAACGGCTCTCCCTGCACCGACATGCGGTGACGATAGCGACGGTAGGACTGCACCTGGATCACCCTCTCACGAACCAGCGTCTGGATCAGCCGTGAAAAGCCGGTGGCATCCCTTGACTCATCCAGAAAATCTTCCTTGATGTTGAAGGCCAGCCAACCTTTTTCATCAATGATGTTGCAGGCTTGGACAAAAGCTGCAATGGGGATGTCGCCGTAGCCCAGCGCTGCAACAATACACAGACAGTTGAGCCTGGCATTGGTCAGAAAATGCCGTTGGGTATCGGAAAGATCGGTGAGATCGGCCACCAGATATTCGTCGTAAATTCCGGGGCGGTCGCGCATGGCTGCGTCCCGTGCTTCGGAGAGGATGTCCACGCCCACTACAAAAGGTGCCCCCTGCGCACGCAACTCCTGACCGACGATCCCATTGCCCGCACCGACATCCAGCACACGCAGATCACTGACTGATTCAGGGTAATCCGTGAGGACTTCCTGAAGCAGATGTACCACCATATACGGCGAACAGCAGCGCAGACGATGGTAGAAAAGAGCCTCGTAAAGTCCAGGAATCTGATAGACCTTGTCGTAGTCGTGGAAACGCAGCGGTTGCCAATTTCCATCCACCTGCACCTGACACCATTCCTGGTCCTGATCCAAGGATTGTCCGTTAGCAGGAAAGCGGAAGTGAAATCCGGCCACATGATGCACGGTGGATTCACTAAGGGTGGGGTTGGCGGTCATACAAGATCCTCCCATTAAAATGACATAAACGAGGCATCGGCTGGCAGCGACCTGAAATCCTCCTTCCTGCAACACGATGGTCACAGGGATTTATAATTTGCCGCATTCACAACGGAACTACGACCATCAAGTACCGTAGTCTATTATTTTTCCACGTCAACCCATTTCGATGTCATATGAAGAAAAAAGTAAAAATTTTCAATGCCTGCCACGAAAATTTAACACGGACTTAGCGTGTATTTTCATCTGGCTTGTATTGACCATGTTTTTAATCTGCGACTGGTTTATTGGAGTGCAACTTACTCATTCACCGCAGCCCATCCCTTGAACTGATAATACTTGCGGTAGAAAGGGTTCTTGATCCATGACAGAGGCACGAGTTTGCCTTGGGCGCGGTATTCCTCGATTTTCTTCTGAGTCGCCTTTGCTTCTTCGTAGAGGGGGACCAGTTTGGGATCTTCGCGAAGCGTTCTGGCGATTTCATCACGGATTTCTTTGACGGCGTCGGCTGTTGCCACTTCCGGAGTGGCGCGTTGTTCAAGATGTACTGATAGCAATTGGTTTCGATCCGATTCGACGGTGGCGGGGACGATGAACGGCCCATGATCACTGGGGATGGCGATCTCCAACATCGTTTTGGCAAAAGGCTCGTGGACACCCCATTCTTCGGGATAATCAGCCGGATGAGTGAACTCGCGGATCGTGGTGTATTTGGGATTCGGTGGCAGCGAGTCGGCATCTGAAACGATCTGCATGTTGTAATCTTCGCTGGCCAGGTAAGCCAGAAACAATTTGGACAAATGCTTGTTGGGTGAACCGGCGTAATTCCCCGCACAGCGGGTTGAGGCCTGAGTCACGGGAAAATGTTCATAGGGCAGACGTGAGACCGACAATTTCAGCAAAGGCTCGCCTTTCTCCCGTCGGGTTTTATTAAACTCCCGCAACTGAATCAAGGCATATCGTCCGGATTCCAGCAGGGCAAAGCGACCGGCGTTGAAAAGCTGCATGTTCACCCCGCCATAGCCTGAGGCGGACGAAAAGGATTCACGCTCGGCAGCAGTGGGAAACAGGTGGTCCTCATGGGTCCATTTGTACATCAGCTTGTAGGCAGCAATAAACAGGGGATCGTCATAGTTAACATCGGTAAGTGTTTCGTTGTAGGTAGTGACCCCCATGCTCCTCGCCAATGCGAACCGATTCAAGTCAGGCGCGAAGTATACCATCTGACGTTCGCCCGCCGGATTTGCACGTTTCACAAATTCCTTGCCGATGTTTTCGAATGTTTGGATGTCCCAGATCTCCGGGGGAACATCCATTCCTACCTTCTCAAACACTTCCCCGTTCACCCAGTACATGGTGGCGTTGACATTGCAAGGGAAGCATATTGCCGATCATTGATCGTGAGATCGGAATACAATGCCGGAAAGGTAAAGTCCGGGGAAAAGCTAAGCTCTTTCCCCGCCTCGGTCACATCCTCAAGCAAACCAATCGAGTTATGCAGTCGAACCGTCGGTCCGGAGAACATGTCCCAGATATCACTGCCCACACCCGAAACTCCCTGCACGATCACTTTCTGGGCCGTGTTGTTGGCGGTGTCCAGACGCAGTTCCACGATGGGCGTGCCCTCTTTGGTGACATAGCCGTTCTTGATCAGCCATTTGTGAAACAATTCGATCTGCACCGTACGAGCGGGATTGGGGTCCGTCGTCCAGTAGATCACCGGGACCTTGCTGGACTGATCCGGCAACGTCATGGCGCGAATCACTGAGAGGATCGTGAGTATCACCGCAATGGCTAGGAAGATGTATTTCATGGCATGATCAGTCTGTTAAAGTTATGCAGTAAATCCGTGTAACAATTCCGTTAAGTCCATGGAAAGCACCCAGCGCTGCTCAGCCCTTGACAGCTCCAAGCTGGATGCCCTTGACCAGATACTTTTGCAACACTATGAAAATCAGAATCATCGGCAGCACACTCATGGTGACCGCAGCCATGAGCAGGTGCGTGGATTGCCCGCGTGAGGAATCAAAGAACATCAGCCCGATCGGCAGGGTGTATTTGTCCGTGCTTTTGAGCATGACCAGGGGCCAGAAGAAACTGTTGTAATTTCCGATGAAGGTGAATATCGCAAGCGTGATCAGGCCAGGTCTGGCCAAAGGCAGAATCACATCCCAGTAAAGGCGCCATTTGCTGGCACCATCAATCTCGGCTGCCTCATCCAGACTGCTTGGAATCGTCAGCATGAACTGACGTAGCAGGAACGTTCCAAAAGCGGTAAACGCAGCAGGAATCACCAGGCCGTAAAACGTGTCCACCAGCCCCAGGCCGATCATGATCTGGTAATTGGGGATCATCATCACCAGTCCGGGCAGCATCATCGTGGCCAGATACATCATGAACACCTTATCGCGTCCGGGCCATTGCAGGCGGGAGAAGGAAAATGCCGCCAGAGAGCTTGTAAAAACCTGCAGGAATGTCACCCAGGAGGCGATGAGGATGCTGTTGAAATACCAGGAGGCAAACTGGATGCCGGGGGTGGCAAACACTTCGGCGTAATTGGCCCAGTGCCACTTGCGGACGTCCAACGTTTCACCGGGCAGCCAGTTGTCCAGCCCGACCTCGGCCAGGGGTTTCACGCTGGTCAAAAGCATCCACGTGAACGGCATGACCAGCGTAAAGGCCATGAGGGTTAAAAGCAGATGCAAACCCAGTCCCGAGGTGAACAGTTTCACCATGGTCAGCGGATTTCGCTGCTTGACGGATAAATCCGACAAGCCTGGAGTGGATGGTTTATTCGTTGACAT
>JAAUTM010000068.1 GCA_012031455.1 Phycisphaerales bacterium | reverse complement strand
GTCATGCGACGCAACCTCGTGACCCTGTGAAATCCGCTGTGCCCCTGCTCATGGATTTCATCGGTAAAGCCAAGCTCAAAGTGCTGCTGAATCTGGCCCAGCGGGAGGACCTTGGCAGCGCCCACGAAGATGTCACCAGTCAACTGCTGATCCCCGCCAGATTGCAAACCAAGGCGCTGCTGCGCAGCCGGGTCGAAGGTTGTTTGAGCGGAGCCGCTTTGCTGCCCATGATCGCCCAGCTTTATGACCCGTCCATCAGGGTGGACGTTCATCTGGCTGATGGCAGCGACCTTAAGCCCGGCGACATCGTGGCGACATGCAACGGCCCCTTGCGCTCGATTCTGGCCATGGAACGGGTGGCCTTGAACTTCTGCACCCATCTGTCGGGCATCGCCACGCTCACCCATCAGTATGTGCAGCTTGTGCAAGGCAGCAAGGCAGCCATCTGCGACACTCGCAAAACCATTCCCGGCCTGCGCGAACTGGCCAAGTATGCAGTCGTCTGTGGCGGAGGGCAGAGCCATCGCATGGGCCTGTTTGATGCAGTGCTTGTCAAAGACAATCATCTGGCGCATTTGTCCGTCGATGAATTTCAGCCTGCATTGATGAAAATGCTGATGCAGGCCCGCAAGCGCAAACCTCCGCTGAAGTTCACGGAGGTGGAGGTGGACACGCTGGAGCAGTTGAAATTGGTCTTGCCCTGTCAGCCGGATATCGTGCTGCTGGACAACATGCCCCCGGCGAGTTGCAAAGAGCGGTGGCGATGCGTGATCAGTTTGCAAGGGGTGCGCTACCTGACAGCAAGCAACATCATGTATTGCTCGAGGCATCGGGCGGGGTGAATCTGGGCACCGTGCGTGACATTGCCAAAACCGGGGTGGATCGCATCAGTGTGGGGGCCATCACCCACTCAGCCCCAGCCCTTGATCTGGGATTGGACATCGAACCCTAACCCTTTCCATGAGGGTCTGCTTTGACCCGGAATTCCGCTCGTACAACTTCAAACTTTCACACTGACGACCTCAGCCACGGGCTGAAAGTATTGCGTGAGCAACTGCACGCTGGCAGCACACGCCCCATCGAGGTTCATGCCTGTGTAACCAGCACGCAGGATGCAGCCAGAGCGTTCATCGCTCAACATGGAGTCAAGTCACAGGGGGCGATCTTTCTGGCTGATGAGCAGACCCATGGGCGTGGCCGACTGGGCAGGCGCTGGCTGGCTCCGCCGGGCAAGTGTCTGCTGCTGACCTACGTTTTTATCCTGCAAGCTCACGACAACAAGACCCTGGAGATGTTGTCGTTGTCGGCTGCGGTGTGTATCGCTGAAGCACTGGAATCCGTGGCAAAACCTGCGCCCCTGACCGTGGGGATCAAATGGCCCAACGATTTGCTGGTCCGCGGCGCCAAAATAGCCGGGCTGCTGCTGGAGAGCGTGGCATTGGGGGCGGACCACCGGGCAGTGATGCTGGGCATCGGCATCAATGTTGCTGTCAACGCTGATGAACTGCCCCGGAGCTGACCAGCGCGGATCGCCCGGTCACCAGCCTGGCCATGCTGGGTTGCCCGCCCCTGGGCTTGATGTGTTGTTGCAAGTGGTGCCAAGGCTCGATGGCTTGAACCAGCAGCTTCAGGCAAACTCGCTGGACCCCGCCTGGCAAAAGCAAATGCTTGATCGTTGGCGGAAGCGAAATGTGCTGCTGGGCCAGGGTGTCAACATCATCTGTGATGGTGTCACATACCGGGGGACCGTGGTGGACATCGATCCCCTGCATGGGCTGATGCTGCAGCTAAACACGGGGGCACTGGTTCACCTGCCAGCCGCGACATCGACCCTCCAGCGATGAAAACCCAAGGCGGTACACCCCCCTGCCAGCTGTAAGGGATATGCCGATGATGCGGGTTGTAGCGAGGTTGCCGAGCTTGCCGGTTGTACCGGTTGTACCGGTTGTGAGGGTCATGCCGGTTGTGCCGGTTGTGAGGGTCGTGCCGGTTGTGCGGTTTGTAGGAATGATATCGATGCTGACGATCAAAACGATGGTGCCCTGCATGATGTCTGTAGGTGTTGCATGGCGCGTGCCGATGGTAGGGCTTGTACCAACGATAGGGTTCGTACAGTTTGTACCGTTTGTAACGTTTATTCCGTTTGTAACGATTATGACGGTTATGATGTTTGTAGCAGTAATGATGCCTTGATCAAACTCAGGCACTGCCCCCCATCAAAACCCGCCACGCAAGGCAAAGAATATAAAACGGCTCATCGCTGAGCTTTTCAAAAAGCGTGTCATCGGTCACATCAAACCCCGTGGTCAGTTCCTGGCCAAAGGCGTAACCCCCGCCTATTTGCAGATCAAACTGATGCGGGATCAGCACCAATCCGCACCCCCGCAAGCACCCTGCGCATCTGATAAAAAAGGCGCGTGTCCGCCTGATCCATCCGGAACGCATCCAGCGAATCCTCGTAGCCAGCGAAGACGGAAACCCGAACAAATCTGATAGGCCGCCTCGAAGTTGATGTTGTAGGGAACCATGTAACCCAATGTCAGGGTTAAGTCCTCCACCGGTCGCCAAACGATCCGGCTCAGGGGCACACCCACGGCATACATCAGTTCCGGGGACAGGTTGTGCGTGAACACCGCATAAGGCAGCGGCACATCCGGGAAGATCGAACGGTTGCCGTTGTAGGCCAGGCCCACATCCAGCGTTTGCTTTTCGGTGATCGTCCAGCGGGCGTTCAGCGAGCCGATGCCGTAGATCGCTTTTTCGTTGTCAAAGTGCGTGTCGGTGGCGATGCCAACCCCGCCCACCAGCGAAAGCGTCCAGTCCGGAGCCACCTGTCCCAGTTGCACCCCGGCGGCAAAAGCGATGTCCAAAAAACTCTTGGGGATCAGGGGGTCTGACAAACCGGTTTCCAGAGAGTTGACCCGATAGCCCACGGAAAATTCGGGATATCGTTGATCCTTGTTGAAGCGCGCCCGACCTGCTGATTCGTAACTCATGACCTCGGTTCGCCGATTGGTGGCTTCGGTTTTACCTGCGTCCAGAAAGATGGGCTTGTCGACGCTCTGAAAATATCCTTCGCCCTCGCCCCAGGGTTGCAGCATGAGGTACGGGCTGGTGTCAGCCAGCAACGTGGTGGTCGACAGACTGGATATCACCGCCAGACAGGTCACGATTGCGCGCTTCATGAGTTGCTCCCGAAGTAAAGTCCAAAGTCCAAGGTCCAAGGTCCAAAGTCCAAGGTCCAAAGTTCGCCGATTGTAGTCCAATGTCCGCACTCATGGATGAGCTGCCCGGCGAAGTCGGTCGTTGATCGCCCGACCCAATCCCATTTCCGGAACATACTCCGCCAGAATCACATCCAGCCCCGCAGCATCGAGTCGGTGCAAGGCTGCAAAAAGGTTGGCAGCCGCTTCACGCAAATCCCCGCTGGGTGACAATACTTCAACTGCCTGAAAACCTTCTATTTTCATCGTTTTTCAAACAAAAGCAGACCGATTCGCCTGCCGGACCACTCATTCCAGAATTGATCCAACTGGCCCATTTCAATAGAGAATAACTTTGTTTCAGGGGCGTAATGCCGGGCGAGCATTCCCGGTGCCAGCGGCAGTGTCGATGATGGCGCATCATCCGCCAAGGCAGTCGGCAACTTCAGCGGTCCGGTGATTGCCTCGACTTCTTCCACCGACAATCCCCCAGGTCGCAAAAGCATCGGGGTTCGCCCATCGTCACCAAAACCGATCACCGTGGATTCCAGACCGGTGTCACACGGTCCGCCATCCACAATGCAATCGACCAGGTTTCCCAAACTTTGGCGCACATGCTCAGCCGTGGTCGGGCTGATGCCTCCAAACGGATTGGCGCTGGGGGCAGCCACGGGCACCGCAGCAAGTTCCAGCAGCTTCCGCGCCATCGGGTGTGCCGGTACACGCACGGCCACAGTCGGCAAATCCGCAGTCACCAAATCCGGCACGTTGTCGCGCTTGGGCAAAACCAAAGTCATCGGCCCGGGCCAGAACCTTTCCGCCAGTTGCTGTGCCAGAGGTGGAAATTCTCGCACCAATCGATCCGCATCTTCCACACAAGGCACATGGACAATCAGCGGATCAAAGCGTGGGCGATTCTTGATTTCAAACACCCGTGCCACCGCCTGCGGAAGCAGCGCATTGGCACCCAGGCCGTACACCGTTTCCGTGGGAAATGCCACGACCCCACCGGTGCGGAGTAAGTCAGCGGCCTGTTGCAGCATTTGATTCACCATGACGGCATTCCCGATTCATTGCCACCACCACAATATCAGCAGCATCGGTCCGACCAGAAAAAATACGGTGTTCCAAAGCCAGATCGCGCTGGCCAGGCGGGTGTCCAGATGAAACAGGTTGGCGATCATCACGGTTTGTATCGCGGTGGGCATGAATGCCTCGATCATCACCACTTCATGGCCATCGCACTGACAGCCGACCGTACGCGCGATCAACCACAAAAGCACCCATGACAGCACCGGCAGGAAGACAAACTTGATGACGGCAAGGATCGCATGGGGTCGGGCAAATCCCAACAGGGAACCACCCAGACGAAGACGCAGGCCGATACCGAAGTATCCGCCGAAGCTGCCCAGATAGAAAAGGGCATCGATGATGTGCCAGGTGCCGAGCTGTTTGGGAGCTTCGGGGCCCAGTATTCCCAGCAACTGACCAGCCACGGCGGCAAAAAGGGGCATGGAACGAACATCGAAAATGCTGGTGATAATCAGCCGGGGCAGGGACATGTCGCTGGCTTCGCGCGGAGAAAAATGTCGGGCCACCGGGTAGAGCAGAATGATGCTGAACACCTGCATCGCGCTGACAAAAGCAATGGCAATGCCCAAGGCGATCTCACCGTGATCCAGCAGGCTGTAACAGATGTACGCCCCCATGGTGAAACCCAGATTGCCTCCGCCCGCAGCCACCGACAACACGCCCACCTGTTCCCGGGTGCAACCCAGGGCTTTGGCCATCGGGATCACTGCAAATGCAGCCCCCGCCACCGTGAGTAAGGAAATCAGCACCAGCCACATGTCACCCTGCCCCAGTGGTGCCCGCCACAAACTGATCATGGACACCAGCGACCACACCCACACCACCGTGTGCCAATGAACAGCCCGGCTGACTTCCTCCCTGATCCATTCATGCTTGCGGGCAAAATACCCTGCCCATAGGGAAGCTACGCCAAATCCGGCGAAGATCAGAAATCGAATCGCACGTTCGTCCATAGCCTGCACAGCATATCGCATCGCCCTACCATCAGGCATGAACACCCACCCCCAACATACCAATGAACTGATCCACGAAACCAGTCCTTACCTTATGCAACACGCCCACAACCCGGTGCAATGGCATCCCTGGGGTGAAAAAGCCTTTGACCTGGCACGCCAGCAGAACAAACTGATTTTCCTTTCCGTGGGCTATGCCACCTGTTACTGGTGCCACGTGATGGAACGGCAGAGCTTTGAAAATCAAAGCATTGCCGCGCTGATGAATGAACACTTCATCTGCATCAAGGTGGACCGCGAGGAACGCCCGGATGTCGATGACCTGTACATGACCGCAGTGCAACTGATGACCGGGCGCGGCGGCTGGCCAATGAGTGTGTTTCTCAGTCCACCGGTGCTGCGGGGGTGGATGACCCGGGCTTGAAACCGATGTATGCAGGTACCTACTTTCCCCCGGAACCTTCCCATGGCATGCCCGGCTTTCCACAAATCCTTACAGCGCTTGCCAAAGCCTGGAACACCCAGCGTGAGGATGTGCTGGATCAGGCTGAAAAAGCAGCCAGAGCAGTGAAATCAACGCTCAATGCCCCGGTCACCGAAGTGGATATCTCGGCTAGCACCGTGCAGGAGGCTGCCAACAACCTGCTGGCACATTACGACCATCAGCATGGCGGATTCGGCTCGGCCCCCAAGTTCCCCCAGCCATGCAACCTGCTTTTTTTGATTCATGTGCTGCAACACAACCCCAGCAAGCAACTGGCGGACATCATCACCCACACCCTGGACCGCATGGCACGGGGCGGGATGTATGACCAGATCGGCGGCGGGTTTCATCGCTACTCCACCGATGCCCAGTGGCTGGTCCCTCACTTTGAAAAAATGCTTTACGACCAGGGACAACTGCTGGAGGTGTACGCCCGCGCACTGGCCCTGGCACAAGAGGGGAAACTGGATAGTGATGCTGCGCCCCCAGTATGCCCATGTGCTCAAACAAACCTGCGCTTACCTGCTGCGGGAAATGACCGATGCAAGCGGCGCTTTCTGGTCGGCGCAGGATGCGGAGGTCGATGCCCGGGAGGGTAAAAGCTATTTATGGTCACCGCAGGAAGTGCGCCAGGTTTTAGGGGAGTCACCACGAACCGATCAGGTGCTGGCGTTTTATGGCTTGGATGGTCCCGCCAACTTTCAGGACCCGCATCACGCCAGTGCACCGGCAGGCTGGGTGCTGCATCAGCCACGGACGCTCAGTGAGTTCACAGCCAGCGCAGGAGTCAAGGCCGACGAGTGGCAAGCAGCCTTGGTGTCGATTGATGAACTACTACTCAAACATCGCAACCAGCGCAAGCAGCCGATGACGGATGACAAGGTGTTGACCAGTTGGAATGCTCTGGCGATTCGCGGATTGGCACTGGCGGGACAGGTGTTGGGCGATACCCGGTATGTGGATGCGGCCGGGCGTGCCTGTGAAGCCTTGTTACAAAAGTTACGGGATCAGGAGGGAGGCCTCTTGCGCAGCATGCGGCGGGGCAGAGCAAAACCCCGGCCTTTTTGGAGGACTGGGCTACGTTGATCGGGGCTTTGGCGATCATGCACCAAGTCACCGGGGAGTCGCTACTGGATCGACAGTGCGGTCGAACTGTTTGACCGGGCACGCAGGCTTTTTGCCAACGACCGGGTGGCGCTTTGACACGCTGGCGAATCAGTCGGACCTTTTCATTCG
>JAAUTM010000067.1 GCA_012031455.1 Phycisphaerales bacterium | reverse complement strand
CCTTCAGTTTTGGCGGCGGCAGGCATGGCTGAACCGAGCTTGAAGTTCCCGTCACCACTGTCGCTGACCACGACATTACTCAGGGTCAGGTTGGTGAGGTTGGTCACTTTGATGTCAGCATCAAATTTCCTGTCCTACCGAAAGCTCGGCAGGCATGGTGCGTTCAAGCTGAATCACACTGCTGTCCAGTTTACCCGTGGGAAACGCAGCGCTGGACTTGACCATTCCCGCAGGGACGCTCGCAGGGGCGGCTTTGGTCTCCGTCTTGCTGGCCACAGGGGCCTGTGACGAACCCTTGTCCACGGTGTGAGAGCTTTCGCAACCCACCGAGAAGGACAATGCCCCCAACAATAATCCGGCCATCGTTCCACGAAGTGCTTGCAACATCATCATGAATCTCCTCATTCATGGTCGCGTCATCCATGCACCAAGCAGGATTGACGGCCAATTACTTTCAAGTTGGATAACCCCATAACATAAATTCACAGGTGTCCCCTGACACACGGTCTCTGATACTGCAGCCTATATTAGGCAATTATGATGTCAATGGCCAATCACCATGGCAGGGATGTGAATTCCGGTGTAAAGAGTACCGGTTGATTTCCGATATACGAAAAAGTCAGGCGGCTTGTCGGCGAGAGATTGTTCCGGGGTTTGCACCTGATTTTTCCCACGCCACCAGTTGGTGATAAAGATCCATATCACGGGTGTGGAAAAGCGCCAGGTCCAGATAGGCGGTGCATCCGGGTTTTGCGAAAGTTTCGTGCATGTGCCTGAGTCGGTCCGCATTCGTCAGCAGGAAGGTTTCCCGATAGCTGCCGGTGTTGAGGTACGCCACCAAACCCTGATAGCCAGCCTTTTGCAAGGATGCGAAGGTGTCGAAGATGTCCGGGTCGGCTGTGCGGGCATAGTCCGGGCAATATTCCATGAACACCACGGGCTTCACCGCCGCCAGCCATGCTTGATGACCACGCAGGATGCGCCCATCAAAACCATCGGTGTCGATTTTCAATAAAACGGGCATTTTCAAAGCGAGGGTGATTTTTTCAAAATGTCCGGCAAGGGTCGGAGCTGAATCGTGGTAGCGGTGGAATCATCAACCACCAGTCGCGCGGTGCCCTTCTGATTTTCAATGCGCCCGCATATTTCCAACGGACGTTCGCCCACCATGGATGGGTCGATTTCCACCAGATCACCCAGAGGCCGGGTGTTGATTTCCAGATAGCGGCGGAACTTATCGTCCGGCTCGATACACAACGTGGGTACCGGCCCGGCATGTTGGAAGAGCAGGGTGGAATCGCCAAGGTTGGCCCCCACATCGATGGCCGTCATCTGCGGGTACTTGTCCCGGATCACGCCGATAATTCGCTGGTTGTTGAGCATCAATCCCGGAGCCAGCTTGAGGTAATAAGGCAGATTGTGCGAACAGGCCATGGCCAGCTTGCCCCCATGAAAATCATGTCGCACCAGCGGGTCACCCAACATCGAAACTCCCAATCTCAACAATTTGAGTGCCTTGCTCTGGCAGCGACCCATGACATCTCTGCGCAGGCACACCTTCAACCAGGCATCGTTGATGCGCTGGGCCAGATGGGTAAAACGGTCAACCGGCTCGGTGGCAGGCACAACTTCGGTGTGGATCTTTGAATTCATGATGCGTTACTCAAGCAGCCTGGCGCATTGCCGGTGCAGTGGTGAGGGTGCTGGGGGAGTTCGCGATACTGGTGTTAGGGGTGCCGGTCGTTGCGGGGCTCACATCGGCGGGCGTGATATAAGCCGTGGCCGAGGAGCTTTGTTGCGGATGGACAAAATTTTTCATGGAGCGCAGCTTGCGCGCTGCCAGCCAGAGAATCATGTGACGCGCCAGACGCGGATGTTTGACCGGTGCTCCACCGGGGTGGGCCATGAGTTGGAAGTACACAACCTCAAAACCGTTGGCGGTGAGGGTGCTGGTGAAAAGCTCAGGGTTGAACGTGTGCAGGCCATGCGTAAAGTAGCCTTTGCAAGGCGTATGAACCACGTAGTAACCCCCGGGCCGGACCATGCGCATACAGTTTTCCAGGCATTGCCGGGTGTCGAACACATGCTCAATCGAACCGATGTCGATGAAGGATGCATAGCGTTCATGCTGATCGGCAGGCACGGGCTGATTCATGTCAAAACGCAGACTCGCGCGGGGATCGAAAAGGTCCAGTTCGTCCACCTGCGGACAACCTCGCCTGCGAATAATTTCCCCCAGCGTTGGCAATGAATAATCAGCTGGAACAGCTCGATCCGGGTGACAGAGGCCCAGAGCGGCACGAGCGCGATCCTTCCATCGACCAGCCACTTGCGTGATTTGCGCCTGCAAGGTCCGAGCCTTTGCGGAATCAAAGTACTCACGGGGAATCAGATTATCCTGTACCCCAAACACGCACAACGGCGCATTGAGTATCCCAGGAAGACGAAGGATTGCCTCATGATACGGAACATGGTCACGGATAATCGCCATATAACTCTCCTTTAATGAATCATGCTGATTTACGAATTTCCCAACGACGGTAGCTGGCCTGCCAGGGATATTTGCCCAGTGCCAGTTTGATGCTTCGGCCCACACTGTCCATCGCACAAAGCGGCAAGGCCGAAAGATTCGGTTCGCCACCTGCCATGGTGTGCATCAATTTTGCCGGGAGCGTGCTGCGGTCCATCCACGAACAATCCTCATCCATCAGTTCCCGGTATTCCCGTGCCACGATCGTGTAAGGCGAAAGCTGGCCATGCACCTGCTCGATGTAGCGCCAGGTTTCCCTGTGACCTTGACTGTATTTGCGATGCGTCCATGGCTTGGGGCCAAGGGCGTGAATCACCGGGGGTAATCCCTGTCCGACATTTCGGAATCTTTCCCCCAGCGTGTACCCCGCTGATCCGCAGGTGATCGCCACATCTCTCCCTCGCCGTAAAAAACTCATGGGTATGTCCGCAAACAGCTTGCTTCCCAGCACTGCTGCCAGCGGCTCCTGATCGGTGAGCATGTGAAACCCGCGCTCATGAGGCGGCCCTGCCTGAGCCTTGAGGTATTCCTCGGTGTCCAGCAATTGCGCCCAATGTTCAAGCATCGCTCGATGCACAGGCGTAACCCGCAGCAAGGACGAGTTCACCGCCAGCGGCATCGGCCTTCCAGGTTCCAATCCCCATGCCACCGTGCGCGACACACCCCCGGCAGGCGCCCCACACCATGTCCTGTGTCAATCCGAAAGTACGATCCGTCAGTTCTCCGAAACGTGCCCGAAAATCGCCATGCAAAACAATATCCGAATCGATCCAAAAACCTCCTCATGCCCTTCGTCCAAAGCTCTCAATAAAATGCGCGGCTTGACGTTGTAGCCCTTGCCCGGCAGTGGCTCGCTCCGCAAACGCGCTTGTGTCCGGGAGCTTAACCATTGCACAAACTCAGCCGGTGCCCCCGGGCAGCCCACTTCCATGGGCACCCCCGGCAGTTGGCGCATGACACTGAGCACCAGCAGTTTGGTGCCCGTGAGGTTGGATGGCCGGTCTTCGTAAGTCAGTATCAGCATAGTGGAGCCTGTGTGAGTGATTCGGCTGATCTGGTGTTCATGGGAATTTCAACTTCCAATTGACTGGCTGGATGTCCGGTTTTCTGCCAGGGATACCTGCGCAGACAATGTTTGATGGTGCGTCCCACACTGTCCATGAGGCACAACCCCAGCCCCGCCAGATGCGGGTTATTGCACCCGATGCCATACATCAGCCGGGCTGGCAGCGAACGTTTGGTGAGCCAGTTGCGTCGATACATCGCATCCAACTCTCGTGCGTATTCACGGGCTGCATGGGTATAGGGTGAAACCTGCGTGTGCACCTGTTCCATGTACCGGATCGGGTTGCGAAACGGGCCGCCCACGTAGTGTGCCTGCTGCCAGGGCTTGGGACCCAGAGCGTGAATCAAGGGGGGCAGCTTTCGACCATAAATAAAAGAATTGCGCACGCGCTCGCCAGGGGTGTAACCTGCTGAGCCGCTGGTCATGATGATGTCGCATCCCCTGAGCAGGTAATGCACGTCTATGCCTGTGTGGGGGCTGCTTTCCAGCAACGCCATGAGTACTTCCTGATCGCTGAGAAATGCACCGGGCGCTTGCGCCAGGGTGTGTTCTGAGCCTGGCGGTATTCCTCTTTTTTCATGAGTGCCGACCAGTCCGCCAGTAAGCCTCGATGATGCGGTGTGACGCGGATGAACCCGCTGTTCACCGCAAAGGGCAGCGTCCTTCCCACCGGCAGCTTCCAGGCTCGGCAACGATATGCATCCCAGCCGGGGCACCCCAGAAAACTCCTGGCTCACGACCAGCGTTGTCTGGTCAACTTCGTCATACAACTCTCGAAAATCCGCAGTCACCAGCACATCGGCATCAATCCAAAGCACCTGGGTTTCACCCCGGTCCAGCGCCCTAAGCAACAGGGTCGGCTTGATGTCGTAACCCCGCACCGCCGGGTCGATGTCCGCGCCGATCACTACATTGCTTTGGTAACCCGCCCAGGCACGAAAATCTTCCGTGAGTACCGGGCTGGTCACTTCCAGCACGCAATCCGGGCAATGTTGTGCCAGCGATAATGCCAGCAATTGAATGCCCACAAAGTTGCCGGGGCGGTCTTCGTATGTGCAGATACGCTGTTTCATCACGGTGTCTCAGGCAGCCTTTCTCAGGGATAAGGTCTGTGGTTCCACGAAATCCGCCAGCCCCGCAAAATATTCCCGCACCACCGGACACACATATCCGTGGCTGGCCTTTTCCACCTGATAGGCCATCTCCGCCAGGGTGTTGATGTCCGTGCGTTTGCTGGCGCTGATGTCCAGTTGGCGACCCAGCAGGCTGACCACCTTGCCACCCTCGGCGTGCTTCATGCTTTCCATTAACTGGCGCATCGCCCCCGGCTGATCAGCAAGCAAAAGGTAGTACGGGATCAGCAGCAGCGAACTGCGCGCATAAGGCTGGTAATTTTTTCGTCAGCAAGGCGGTGTAATGGCTGATCATCTGAGCAGGATGCACCATGTCCATGAAGGCAAAGGGCAAAACATCCGCTTTGCCACAACAGGTCTGCATGTGCTGGGTGAGGTCAAAATGCACCCAGCGCCCGCGATGAGGCACGATTCTGCTGAACAGGTCAATCGGTTGAAACTGCTGGCGAATAAACGATGTCTCCACCATCAACTGGTTGGAAGGCATCACCCGATCCTGCAGGTTCACACCGTTCCAGATGAAATGTTCCATGCCCAGGTATTGCAGGTTTTCATCGCGCATCTTGCGATAACGCTTTTCCAGAAAATCCGGTGTCAGGGTTAATAGATCAAGGTCATGAATCATCATGTACCGGCTCTGGCAGGCAGCCAGTCCAAGGCACCATGACAACCAGCCGTAGGCCCAGCCCCAGCCGATGGCATCGAGCACCAGCGTTTGCAGGTGATTGAAATGCAGAAACTGCATGGGCAGTTCGGGAAACCGCCGGGTCATGTCGTCAGCAAAGGTTCGTAGCTCGCGCGAGGCGGGCTGATCCAGCACGATGTACAACTTTTCCAGATGCACACGGTCCTGTCTGGCTAAAAAGCGCAGGTTGGCGGGGAGCAATTCACGCAGCTTCACAGGGACGGCCAGCACCAGGCTGTAACCCTGCGAAGGGTTGGCCAGCTCCGACCAGGAACACATGGGCATGAGCAAAGCACGCAACAGCGCATGACGCAGGCGCACCTTGGAAAATCGCAAATGATGGGGGTCG
The DNA here is from genome assembly GCA_012031455.1 of Phycisphaerales bacterium. The sequence continues at coordinate 1,233 of JAAUTM010000067.1, read as the reverse complement.
GCTATGACAGCCACGATAAGCTCCCTTTTCCCCGGGCTTCTCCCAAGCACCGGCTAGTCTCATCGTCGGCTCGTTATATGCCTTACTTGCGTCACAGACGTCATAAACATCGCAAACCACCCCCGGCAGACAACACCCACCTAGTTATCGGGCATAATCACTGCAACTTTTTCTTTTGTAACGCACCAAATCATTGTTTAGCGATGTATCGAATCTGTCTGTTTAGCGACGCACCGAAGGTGCGACGGCCTCAACAATATTTGTCGTACCACGGCTTCACCCTCTTTTGTCTTTATTTAAACGCCACTTGTCTATTGCGCCCATCGCGCTAATGAATCATGGGTGTGATGTGTTTCCTGTAATCCCTCATGTTCATGGAGGTGTCTATGTCGCAGGCTATGCCAGGTACCGGTGGGGTGGATTCGTTGTTACAGGAATCGCGTCTGTTTCCCCGCCTCCGGAGTCAGTCGCAAGGCTCACATCAAGTCTCTGGACCAATACGAGGCCCTTTACCGTCAGTCCATCGATGATCCCGAAACATTCTGGGCACAGCAGGCACAGCAAATGCACTGGTTCCGCCTGTGGGACAAGGTGCTGGAATGGAACCTGCCCGATGCTAAATGGTTTGTGGGTGGCAAGACCAACCTATGTTTCAATTGCCTTGATCGGCAGGTGCAGGCTGGGCTGGGTGACAAACTTGCGCTGGTGTGGGAAGGCGAACCTTACGACCTCGAAAAGAAAGCCCCCAAGGAAATTCGACGATTTACCTATGCGCAACTGCTCGCCGAGGTCAGCCGATTTGCCAATGCGCTCAAATCACTGGGGGTCAAAAAAGGCGAGGTGGTGACGATCTATATGCCCATGGTGCCGGAGCTGGCGATTGCCATGCTCGCCTGTGCCCGCATCGGCGCCCCGCACTCGATCATCTTCGGAGGCTTTTCCGCCAGTGCGATTCGTGATCGTGTGGAGGATGCTGACAGCAGAATCATCATCACAGCCGATGGCGGTTATCGGCGGGGCAACATCGTGCCCCTCAAACAAAATGTGGATGAGGCACTGACTCTCACGGACCTTGTTAAAAATGTGGTGGTGTATCGCCGAACCAGCGATCCGGTGAGCATGGTCAGTGGCCGGGATCAACGACTGGCAAAATCTGGTGAGCAAAGCCAGCGACCAGTGCCCTGCGGAGCCGATGGACAGCGAAGACTTGCTGTTTGTGCTTTACACCTCGGC
>JAAUTM010000066.1 GCA_012031455.1 Phycisphaerales bacterium | reverse complement strand
AGAGCCACGACCCCGGGGAGGAAGCGAGTGGTGGTTGGGACAACCGCTCACTCCCGTTCGCGGCTCTGATGGGAGACAGCCCCGGATTGGCATCCGGGGCTACGAATCGGTGTTCTGCGATCCACTGATCGATGTGTTCTTGGTTTGGCGGGTTTCTCGGATTTTATCTGCGTTCTCGGTGTTCTCTGCGGCGAAAAAGTTCATTCCTATCCGGCCCTGAAGGGCACGGCGTCAGTTGTGCTTAGACAAGTTTGAAGAAGCCGTTCATATCCACCAACTGGCCGCCCGCCTGGATCATGTTATTGCCGCTAAAACTTCCGGATCCTCCCCCAGCCGAGGGGAGCCATTGCATTTGCCGTTGGTGCAGGTTGATGACCCGCTGGGCGGTCCAGGTGAAGGTCATGTTCTGGGTATCCAGCGTGGGCAGGCCATCAAATACAAGGCGGAGGGTGGCGTTTTTGTTCAGGCCGGTCCCATGGGCGGTGATGTAGGTGTAGGTTCCGGTTCGGCCGTTGGTGCTGATGAAGGTTCCCTGAGTCGTGATACTGCCGGTGCGTGTGCCATCGGGCTGGGTCGTGGTGTCATCATCAAAAAGGGATTGGGTGAAGGTGAGGTTGCCAAAGTAGAGCTGCGGGGTGATGGGGCATCAGCGATGTTGAGCGTGGCCAAGGTGTTGGCGGTCCCCAATTGGTAATTGGCATTGGCCGTGAGACTCACGATCACGGTTTCAGCGGTTTCGACGGCCATATCCACCAGAGGGACCACCGGCAAGGTGACACTGGAGCGGCCAGCGGGATGATGACCGAACCACTGAGCGTCGTGTAATCCGACCAGCGGTGGCGGTCCCGGCGACAGTGTAGTTAACGGTCAGGGCGAAGCGAGTGGACCCGGTGCGATGAATGGTGAAGCTGCCCGTGCCGGTGGTGGTGGGGCTGGTTTCGGAAGCATCTTTGGTTTTGACAATGCTGACCACCGGTTCGTTGTCGGTGAGGGTAACCCTGGCCCAGTTGGAGCCATTGATGGGTGCGTAAAGCGAAGGGCTGGCGGTCAGGGTGATGGTGGCATATTCGGTGAATTCGGTGAGATCATCATCAATGGGCACGAGGACCATTTTCACATTGGTTTGACCGGCGGGGATGGTGACCGTGTTGCCGGTGATGATGGCCCCGTTGATGGTACCCAGACGCAGGACGTAATCACTGCCTGAGGTGGTGCTCCCCCCACGTAGGAAGCTGACAACCATGGGCTGGCTGATGTCCGGCGCAGTGCGGGTGATGGTGAACTCGGCAGGGTCGGAGCCTTGCTCGGAAGCGGCGGCGTCGGTGGCGGTGATGGTGAGTGTAGGTTCGTTGTCGGCGATGGTGACCGTGGCGGAGGTATTGGTGGAATTGAGTACGTAGGCCCGATTGGCGGAGAGATTCAAGATGACCGTTTCGGAGGGTTGGAAGGTGGCTCCGATTTCCGCAATGTTGTCGTCCACCGGGATGACATCCACAGCCACACTCGACTGGCCGATGGCGAAGGTCACACTGTTGCCGGTGATGATCTGGCCGTTGGAAGCAAGGCGGAGCGTGTAATCGGTGGTGCGGGTGGCCTGGCCAATGCCGGTGACGGCGGTGAAGTTGACAGTCAAAGGCGAAGTCGTCAGGCCTGTGCGAGTGAAGGTCACGGTACCTTTACCAGCGTTGGTCGGATTGGTTTCACTGGCGGTGGCATCGGTGGCAACCAGACTGACGATGGGTTCGTTGTCAGCGATGGTGGCGGTGGCAGTGTTCTGACCGGTGATGAAGTTGTATGCAGCGCTGTTGCTCAGGGTCAGCACCACGGTTTCATTGGTTTCGCCCAAGGTGTCATCGACAGGGATCACTTCCAGCACCAGGTGGTAACCCCATCGGCAAATGTGATGCTGTTGCCAGGCAGGTTGGTGTTGCTGCCAGCGATACGCAAGGCGTAATCACTATTGCGGGTGGCTTGTCCGGTGCCGGTGGCAAGGGTGAAGTTCACCGTTTGCGTGCCGGTGCTGCTGCCACGGGTGAAGGTGAAGGCCCCCTTTGCCGTTGGTCGTGGGGTTGGTTTCGCTGGCATTGGGCAGGCTGGCAGTAACGCCAACGGTTTCGTTATCTGCGATGGTGACGGTGGCGGAGGTCTGCGCTGCATTGATGAGGTACTGCTCGCTGGGAGCCAGGGTCATCACCACGGTTTTGCTGTTTTCTTTGAGCGTGTCGTCCACAGGGATCACTTCGATGACGACGGAGCCAACCCCATCAGCCAGGGTCACGCTGCTGGTGGTGAGGGTGTCTGCGGTCCCCGCCAGTCGCAGCAGGTAATCCGTGCCGCGCAGGGCATGACCGTTGCCGGTGGCGATGGTGAAGTTCACGGTGATCTCACCGGCCGAGCTCCCGTTGCGGACGATGGTGAAGGACCCCTTGCCGGCGCCCGTCGGATCGGTTTCGCTGGCGGTGGCATCGCTGGCAACGACACTGATGTTTTCGTTGTCGGCAATGGTGACCGTGGCAGTGGTCTGAGCCGGGTTGGCGTTGATATTGTAATTGCTGCCTGTTTGCAAGGTCAGCATGACGGTTTCAGAGGATTCCACCAGATTATCATCAATGGGGATGACTTCGAGCACCACCGAAGTCTGGCCGGAGCTGAGGGTGATGATGTTGTTGGTGATATCCGTGGAGGTACCCGCCCGGCGAAGCACATAATCCGTCCCCAGCACGGCCTGACCCTCGCCGGTTTGTATCGTGAAACTGACATTGATCACGGTGTTGGAAAGACCGGTGCGGGTGATGGTGAAAGTGCCCTTGCCGGTGCTGGTGGGTGCGGTTTCGTCAGCGGTGGCATCGCTGGCGGTGATACTGACGATCGGTTCGTTGTCGGTGATGTTGAGTGTGGCCGAGGTTTGCACGGGATTGATGCTGTAGGTGCTTTGCGACACCTAGGCTCATGACCACGGTTTCCTCGGTTCTGCCAACGTGTCGTCAATTGGCACCACCTCCAGACCACCGAAGTCTGCCCGGCGTTAATGGTGATGGTGTTCACCGTGATCGTGGTGGTGGTTCCCTGTCGGCGAATGTTGTAATCCGTGCCGCGTATTGCCTGCCCATCCCCGGTCGCCAGGGCAAAATGCACTGTCAGGGCAGCGGTGGTGGAGCCGGTTCGGGTAATCGTAAACCGGCCAATGCCCGTACTCGTCGGGCTGGTTTCGCTGGCGTTGGCTTTGCTGGTCACAATGCTGACACGGGTTTCGTTGTCCGCAATGGTGACCGTTCCACTGTTTTGGGAGGGATGAACTGCGTAAGCTTCATCTTCCACCAGTGCCAGCGTCACGGTTTCATCCAGTTCCGCCTGGGCATCATCCACCGGGATCACTTCCAGTACAAAACTGCTTTCGCCATCTGCAAAAGTGATGCTGTCACCCGGCAGGTCGATTCCGCTGCCCTGTTTGCGCAGCACATAATCCGTGGTGCGCAGTGCATGGTTATCCCCGGTGGCTACCGTGAAAGGCACCGTCAATTCGCCCACGGGGTAGGTGCGAGTGAAGGTGAATGCACCTTTGCCCGTGGTGGTGGGACTGGTTTCACTGGCGGCGGCGTCGCTGGCGGTCAGGCTGATTTGCTGTTCATTGTCCTGAATCGTCACCGTGGCCGAACTCTGCCCGTCCACAAGGGTGTAGTGTTTGCAGGGTTGAGGGACAGGGTCACCGTTTCATTGCCCTCTACCAAAGCGTCGTCCACAGGGATCACTTCCAGCACCAGCGACTGAACACCAGGGGAGAAGGTCACACTGTTTCCCGTGAGGGTGGTATTGGAACCCGCCAGGCGCAGGATGTAATCCTCAATGCGTAGAGCCTGCCCACTGCCGGTGGCCAGGGTGAAACTCACTGTCATGCTGCCAGCACCGCTGCCACGGGTGATGGTAAACGCACCCTTGCCAGTCCCGGATGGATCGTTCTCACTGGCGCTGGGGTCGCTTGCTTCCACACTCACCGTGGCCTTGTCGTTATCGGTGATGGTGGCAAAGGCCTGCCCCTGAGTTGCACTGATCGAGTAGGCGGCATCGGCCACGATCGCCAGGTTGGCAGTTTCTGTGGCTTCGATCAACTGATCGTCCACCGCCAGTAAATTCAACGTGATCGAACGAGCACCCGCAGGAATGATGATGGTGTCGGTGATCGGTGAGACATCCCCGAACTGAATCGCTGTCAGTACAAAATCATCCTGCAACGTGGCGTCACCGGTGGCAGCGAGCTTGACCGTCAGTGCCTGAGTCGTGGCACCGGTGCGAGTGATGGCAAACATACCGGCCCCGCTGGTCGAGCCATTGGATTCCGAGGCGTTGCGATATTTGACAATGGAAACCTGAGGCAGCGGAACTGATGGAATTTGTGGAGGCTGGTCGCCCGGGGCACCATTGAGCATCCGCCGAGTTTCCATAAGCTCGATACTCGTCCAGGTGTGATCATCACATGGTGGGCACAGCTTGCTAACTGCCGAGTCCGCTGCGCGGTGATACAACCAACACCCTGGTGTCCATTTGCTCATAACAGTGTCACTTCATTGCTGAGGCGCTAGGCCGGGAACCTTGAACCCATACAAAACCAATACGGGAAAGGGCAAATCTACCGTGCTTACGGGGTTGAGTCGAGTGATTTTCGCAGTTTAGAGCCTTCGTAACCAATTTCTAACGATTCAGGTGCTGCAACAACCATCCCGGTGATGAAAACACTGGCGGAGTGGTCAAATGGCCAAGTCAATCGTAAGGGTTAATGCCGCGATGTGTCACGGCTTATCGAGGTAGTGCTGCCTTCCACATTTCCTGATAGCCATTTTCAAGACGCTTGGTGAACCCTTGTCCATCCATCGAGGGTGAAGCCTTCATTGTTTGGCGCAGAGTTTGATGCAGGGTTTGCAGGCGTGTCTTATCCTGCGCCAAGGCTACTGCCTTCTCAATGTACTGCGTTTCATTTTGTGCAGTCAGATCAGCAAGTCCTACAGCCGTCAGCAGGCTCAGCCCCACCCGATTCAGATGCCGATCCCCGATCAGGCTTACCACGGGGGTGCCCATCCACAACGCTTCGCAAGTTGTGGTCGTCCCATGGTAGGGGAAGGTGTCCAAAGCGATATCCACCTCCAGATATTTACGAATATGGGCTTGTTGCCCCTGAGTCATACCTTCGAGTCGCAGGCGATTGGCATCAATCCCCTGCCTGGCAAAAAAATCATTTAGACGTTTGACAACCGAGGGTTGCCCTATTGCCGCCCCTTTGAAGAACATTTGCGATTCAGGCACAGCCTGCAATATTCTGGCCCATAACAACAGCAGCGGTTCGTTCACCTTGGCGAAGTTGTTGAAACACCCAAACACCACTGGTCTTTGCGTGCAATCGACACGACCGGACAAATCCGAGTCGCCTTCGATCGGCTGGTAACACCACGCACACCCCGGCAACCTCAATAGCTTTTCACTGTAATAACCATCCGTAACACCGGGTGGGTCGGCCAGACCATCAGTGATCCGGTAGTCCATCGTCGCCAGCCCCGTGCTGTCCGGATAGCCCAGATAGGTGACCTGAACCTGTGCGGGCTTCTGCGCAAATACCAGCAAACGGTGATAAGCGGTGTGGCCGGACAGGTCCACCAAAATATCAATGCCCTGATTGCGAATCAGCTCCGCTGCCTGCGTGTCATCCAGTCCCAGAAGTTCATGCCAGTGGTCGGTGAGCTTTCTCATTTGCCCGGTCACCTCATCAGGCCTGACGACCTGAGCGAAAGCGTGAATCTCAAATTGCTCACGATTGTGATGCGTCAAAATCGGCACCAGAAAATGAGCCGCCGCATGACGACGAAAATCAGCCGAGACATAACCAATCCGCAGCTTGCGATTCAACTCCCCCGGCGTGCGTCCCACCGTTGAAGCCTTGCCTGCTTGACCTTGCTTGTCCCTCTCTGGTGCCAGCTTCCTGGCATGACGGTCATTCCATATCTGCACTTCTCTGAAGTAATCATCAGCTGTCATAGTCGGCTGATAGTGCATCGCCAGCAGGTAATTGCTGTGCAAAGAGGGGTCCTGAGGCTTGAGTTTGATCGCCTTGCTGAATGCCTGCCACGCTTCATCCACCAGGCCGAGTCTGAGCAGTGCCTGACCCAGATTGTTATAAAATTCACCCTGAACGCCCGGGACGGACACCGCCCGACGACAGGCAATCACCGCCTCATCCAGTCGACCGATCTCTCCAAGCATCGCACCCAAATTGTTTTGAGCCTGCCCCAGGTTCGCGTTGATCTTTACTGCTTTGTTGAGTGCAGCAAATGCTTCTTCCATCTGCCCCAAAGCGGTCAGTACGTTACCGAGATTGCACAAAGCCTTGGCGTGGTCGGGGTTGATTGCCAAGGCCCGCCGACTGGCATCCACCGATGCCTGTAATTGCCCCATACACCAAACAGGTATCCAAGGTTGGTGTAACCTTCGACCAGCCTAGGGTTGAGTTCGACTGCTTTGCGATAGCATTTGAGGGCCTCATCCACCCGGCCCATCTGTTCATACACCCGTCCGAGGTTGTTGTGTGCCGAGGCCAGATCGGGTTTGAGCCACAGCGCCTTTTCCCCCGCGATCCGTGCCTCATTCAACTTTCCGGTTTCCCGCAAGGCCACACACCAGTTGCTCCATGCCGGGGCGTGTTTGGGTTCGATGTCCAAACTCTGGCGGATGTATGGCTCCCCGCCTGCGTAATCTTCCTCCTGCATCAGCACTGTTCCAAGCATGTGCAGCGCCCGGGCATGCCTGGGCTGTTGTTCGAGTATCTGCTGATAAAGCCCACGGGCATCCTGCAAGCGTCCCGCCCGATGAAGTTGGGTCGCCTGCTGATAAAGCTCATCCACATTGCTCTCATTGATAGCTGCCATCACTTGTATCTTAAGCGCTCTAATTCATCCGGGCATTTTTGTATTTTTATTGTCACTCCATGACCACCCTGCATCACAACTTTTACGTGATTCTGATTCTCGCTCACCAAACCTTCACCCCAGCTCTTTGCATGGGTGATATCTTCTCTTACCATGTTGGGCAGTTTCAATCCTGTTCCGTTTGT
>JAAUTM010000065.1 GCA_012031455.1 Phycisphaerales bacterium | reverse complement strand
AGCTTCGCATCGCAGTGGATAAGGCCCTGCGTCAGCACATGCTCATCGCAGAGAACCAGACGCTCAAAGCCCAGCTTACCGAGCGATTCGGGATGGATAACATCGTCGGGGCCGACTACCGGATGCAGAAGGTGTACGACCTGATCGAGGCTGTGGCCGAGAGCAAAACCACGGTGCTGGTCGAAGGTGAAAGCGGGACGGGCAAAACGATGATCGCCCGCGCCATCCACACCACCAGCCCCCGAAGGTCCGGTCCGTTTGTCACCTTTGCCTGTGGTTCGATCCCTGAAACTTTGCTGGAAAGCGAGCTGTTTGGACATGTCAAAGGCGCTTTCACCGGGGCGGATGCGGAGAAGCCTGGCAAAATCCTTGCAGCTGATGGAGGTACGCTTTTTATTGATGAAATCAACAGCGCTACCCCAGCCCTGCAATTGAAGTTGTTGCGGGTGCTGCAGGAACGGCAATTCGAGCCCGTGGGTGGTCATCGCACTTTGCAGGTTGATGTACGTTTTATTCTGGCTACCAATCAGCCCCTGCCCGCATTGGTGCAGAAGGGTTTGTTCCGTGAAGACCTTTACTACCGCATCAATGTGGTGAATATTCAGCTTCCGCCCTTGCGCCAAAGGCTGGGCGATATCGGGTTACTTGCCAGGCATTTTCTGACCCAGTATTGCACTGAGTTGCACAAGGAACGCAAGCTCAGTGAGGCGGCATTGGAAGCCATGCAACACTACCCCTGGCCGGGCAATGTGCGTGAGCTGGAAAACGCCATCGAACGAGCGGTGGTGCTCTCGCGCAAGCCGATCATCGAAGTGTCGGATTTGCCCGATACTGTGCAGGCTGCGGGACAGGCGACCAGCAGTGGCTCGTCGAGTTTCATGGGCAAGCTCACGGATGGATATCAGGGTACGGGGATGGGGGCCATGGGCGATGCGGGGTTGGTTGCACAGGCCAATCAGCCCTGGCAACCGATGCCCTTGGAACAGGCGCTGCTCGAACCGGAAAAGCGGATCCTGCTTTCAGCCTTGCGAGCCAACAACTGGAATCGGCAGGAAACCGCCAAGCAACTCAACATCAATCGCACCACACTCTATAAAAAAATCAAACAATTCAACCTCGAAGAAGCGGGCTGAGTTTACATCAATGTACAGGCTGCGCCCGTGTGTTGATTCAGTGAGGTGCTATTAATTTTCTTCCGGCTTCAAATCGCCTAGCTGCCGAAAGGTTGCTTCGTAAGCCAGTAGCACCTTGGTCAGCAGACCGGCCGGGTTCACGCCTTCCTTCCAGCTGACCTGCGACCGAAAGGTGTACAGTTTCGCCTCATCGCGGAAGTGTTCCACCTTAAGTTGTAAATCGCAGCCAAGGTCCACCAGTTCATCTTCCAGGAGTTCATCCAGCGAATCGCCGGTGTGCACCAGATCAGCCTCGATGGATTCAGACACCCACCGATCCGGGCTGCGCAGCCCCAGATTCGCTGTGTGAGGGGTTGCTAATTCCAGGTAATACTGAGCGTTTACCTCAGCTGGTAGGGCCTTGGCCAGCAGAGTCCAGCCCGTGATTTCGATGGGGCCAAACACCTTGGCAGTGCGAATCTGCCCGGCGATGGTGCTAAGGAGGTCGGCAACTGATTCAGTATTCATACTCGGCTCCGGGGCTGTTTGAGTTGATTTTATGGCCAACCCCAGCCTAGTGTGAAGCGGTCGAAAAATCATCTGAGGTATGCACATCGGCAGATGTCGGACGCAACCGAGGCAAAGGAGTAAGCCATGAAAACAGCCCGTGATATTTTGGCCGGCAAAGGGACAAACATCGTATCCATTGGTTCCAACGCCACGGTGCTCGATGCCGCCTTGCTCATGAACGATCACAAAATCGGCTGCATGGTCGTGATGGACCAGGGACGCATCGTGGGCATCTTCAGCGAACGCGATGTGCTCGTGCGTGTGGTCGGTAAGCGGCGTGATCCTGCTACGACGAAGATCGCAGAGGTGATGACCCGTGAGGTGATCTGCAGCGGACCCGAAGCTCCGTTGGATGAACTCCGCAGCGTGTTCCGCAATCGCCGAATCCGTCACCTGCCGGTCTGCGAACCGGATGGTAAATTACTGGGCCTGCTCTCCATTGGCGACCTCAACATGGTCGAATCCCAGTTGCAGGAAACACACATCCATTACCTGGAAGAGTATTTACAAGGTCGAGCATAAGTAATGGATAATGGATGATGGAAATTTTTTTCAGATAACCAAGAATTACACTTCACGCCGGACCTTGTGAGTCGGCGAAAAAGATCCGGATGTTCGCCTGCATGTAATCCCGTCAGAAATCCGAAATCCGATATTCAATTCACCCCAGAGCTGCGATGATCGCTTCCAAGTCATCCGGCACAGGGATGGGTTTGCATGACAAATCACCATGCGGTTCATGGCGAGGAGCAGATTCCTGCACTGCTTTCATGTCCACGCCAGTATGGTATTTCACGGTGGCATCCGGATCCTTTAGTACATGCCCGGTGAGGATACAAACCACACGCTCCTCCGGCTTGATCACGCCTTCCTTGAGCAGCATGTGTGCCCCGGCCACGCTGGCTGCACTGGCGGGTTCACATCCAAAACCAAACCGCCCCACCATGGCTTTGTGTTCGAGGATCACTTCATCGCTGACCTGACGCACCACACCGTTCATGAAATCCAGCGCACGCAGAGCTTTGGGCAAGTTCACAGGCCGACCGATTTCAATGGCGCTGGCGATGGTGTTCGCATGATAGTTCTGCGCATCCTGATCCTGATAATAATTCTGCACCAGGTCCTTGCTGAACCGGCCACCGTTCCAGCGCAGGCCATGCTGCTCATATAACTCAAACAGAGGATTGGCACCCTGGGCCTGGATCACCGCCAGGCGGGGGATTTTTTTAATCAGGCCCAGGCATTCCAGCTCACTGAACGCTTTGCCGAATGCGGAGCAGTTCCCGAGATTTCCGCCCGGCACGACAATCCAGTCGGGTATTTCCCAGTTCATGGCTTCGAGCACGCGGTACATGATCGACTTCTGCCCTTCGAGACGAAAGGGATTGACACTGTTCATGAGATAAATGCCCAGGTCCTTGCGGTCCTGAGCAATCTGGCGCACCCTGCGCAGGCAGGCATCAAAATCACCTCGAATCTGTAAAGTTCGGGCACCGTAGTCCAGTGCCTGAGACAGTTTCCCATACGCAATTTTCCCCGAACCAATGAATACCACTCCGGGAATTTGGGCCAGTGATGAGAAGAGCGCCAGGCTGGCGCTGGTGTTGCCGGTGGAAGCACAGGCGACGCGCTTGGCGCCGATCATACGGGCATGGGTGAAGGCTGCGGTCATGCCGTTGTCTTTGAAAGAACCGGAGGGATTCAGGCCTTCATATTGCAACAGCAGCGAACCGGGTTTCATGCCGATGTGCTGTGCCAGCAGGTTGGCTTCCTGAAGGTTGGTGCGACCCTCGCCGACGGTGACGATGTCGGCTTCAGAGTCATAGAAAGCCAGTAATTCACGGAATCGCCAGACCCCTGAAAAATCCAAGGCCCCGGTGCCTTGTGCGCCTTTGGTGTTCCAGCGGTGTTCAAAGAAAGACAGGCTTTTGGGTGCAGCCATGTGCAACCAGTCGTAGTGGATGTCCAGAAGCGACCCGCATTGCGGGCAGGACACCAGCACATCTTTGACGGAGTATTTGGCGCCGCAGTCCGGGTGTATGCACTGTTGAAAAGCAAAGTTCATAAAGCAACTCAGGGGGGTGATTGAAGTCGTGTATTGTAACCGAACCCTGTACATTGACGGGGTTGGACGGTCATATTCAGGCGAGAACCAATTTACAGGATCAGGCATGGCCGCTTATGTGGCCATGCCATGCAATGTGCTACCATGTAAATCATGAAACCCAACGCTGTCGGGAGCTTTGTGCTGGTTCTGCATGGTCATCTTCCTTACGTGCTGCGGCACGGGGTCTGGCCGCATGGCGAGGACTGGCTTTACGAGGCTGCGGCAGAAACTTATCTGCCCCTGTTGTCGATGCTCGATGAGTGCGTGTTTTTCAATGCGGTGCCCAAGATCACCATGGGACTGACCCCGGTGCTTCTTGAGCAACTGGCTCACGAGCATTTCAAGGACGGGTTTGATGCGTATCTGGAAGACCGCATCGCCCGCGCCAAGGCCGACGAGAAAGATTTCGCCGGTTTCAACAACGGGCACCTGCTGTACCTGGCGCAGCAATGGCAGGAAATTTTCAGCAAACTGCGTGAGCAGTTTCACGCCATGGACAGGGATATTCCCAAAGCCTACGCCAAGCAGGCCAAGAAGGGATATGTTGAAATTCTCACCTCCGCAGCGACACATGGCTATTTCCCGCTGCTGCTGGAAGATGCCACGATTCGGGCGCAGATGCGGGGCGGGTCTTGCCACTTCGGAACGAATACTGGGCTTTAAGCCAAGGGGCATGTGGCTGCCTGAGTGTGCGTATCGTCCGCAAGGCTGGTGGACGCCCGGCATTACCTGGGGTGGCCCCCGGAACCGAATTGGGGTGGAGCATCTGGTGGCGGATGAAGGCATCACCCACTTTTTTCTGGAACATCATTTGGTGGAGAGCAGCCGAAGCGAGTGGGTCAACAACGGCGGCTCGTGGCACAAGGTCGATTGGAACGAGGCGGAAAAATACCCCGCCCGCGGCTGGCGCAATGTCCACGAATCGCAGGGACTCAACAGCGATGGCGGTGGCATGGCCCGGGTCACCGTGCTGGCACGCGATCCGCAGATTTGTGAGAGCGTCTGGTCCGGTGCAGTCGGGTACCCGGCTGACGGGGCGTACATGGAATTTCATAAAAATGGGGCGCTCACCGTGGCTTGCGCTATTGGAAAATCACCGGTAAAGGCACCGATCTAGGTGAGAAACACCTGTATTACCCCGAAAACATCAAGGGCAAACTGCATGAACATGCCCAGCATTTCTGCAACCAGGTCAAGGCCCGCTTGTGGGAACACAAACAGGCGACCGGCAGGCATGGCGTGGTCGTGGCATGCTTTGATGCAGAGCTATTCGGCCACTGGTGGTTTGAAGGTCCCCGGTTCATCCGCGATGTGATGCTGAACATGAACGCTGACCCGGACATCGATGTCTGCACATCCGAGGAGTTCATCACCGCACACCCCAGTGACAAGGTGGTTTCAATCAGCGAAGGGTCATGGGGCGATGGCGGCGACCATCGCGTGTGGCTCAACGATGTCACCAAGTGGATGTGGGAAGTTGAATACCGGGCTGAGGCGCACTTTGGCAAGCTGACGTTTTCCCTGCCCTGGCGCGAACCAGCCAATACGGAAATACGCGATCTGCTGGAACGGGCGGGGCGTGAGTTGCTGTTGCTTCAAGCCAGCGACTGGCCCTTCGTCATCACCCGTGGACAGGCGATCGACTACGGCATCAAACGTTTCACTCTCCATGTGGGCCGGTTTGAAAACCTGTGCGACATGGCAGAAAAAGTGGCACGGGGTGAAAAACTCACCGACTTGGAAAATGGGAAATCAAGGATGCGGAATTGCACGACATCGCGTTCCCCAAGATCGATCTGAACTGGTGGAACATGTGATTGGATGACAGCTGGCGATTAACGTGGAGCTTGTTAAAGCTCGTGATCCAATAGAAAAATGCAACCCACCACCACCGATCCGAGACTCGGCAGGATCATGTGTTTACCCACATCACGCACCCGGATGGTTTGACCACTGGGCAAAGTGATCTGATAGGTCATGTCCAGATCTGCATGTTGGAAATCTTCACGAAGGTTTTGCAGCGTGGTGTAAACCATGGCCCTGCTTGCGGGAGTGATGGGTTCAAGGTCGTCCCATAAACCGGTTGCTCCCGCCAACTCAGCCATGTGGGTAAGCACGCCTGTCACGGGAGCGAACCAGCGTCTGTTTTGTTCCAGCGACCAGACAAATGCAAGCAATTGCGGTTGCCGATCTGCTGCTATCTGTTGCAGGGAAGCTTCCAACGACCCCACTGAGGTGGACAAACCCGTAAGGCCGTTGGGAGCAGATGTACCCTGAAGTTGGCTTGGGTGTGCGGACACCAGACCGGCTTCGATGGCGATACGCGTCAATTCGACTCGATTGCGTGCACCCAGCTTGCGTCCGATGGACAGCCGATGACTCTGGATGGTTTTTTCGCTGCGGTAAAGGACCTTGGAAATTTCAATGACGGAAAGGCCCTCGGCGATCAGCCGAAGCACTTCCCGTTCGCGGCGAGTCAAGGCAGTGATATCCGCCTTGGTTTTGGACTTGTGTATATCGCTCATAACCCCCCTCGTCCAACGAACTCCGGCGTGTCGTCCCTGACGCTGCGTTGCAATTCACTGTGTTTCTGCGCCGCGGTTGATTGATCAAACCTTTTGAATCATCAACCCTTAGGGGAAAATCGGTAGCGTGCTATCTTCTCTGCCAGCAATTATTTGTCATCAGCCGAACACCTGAATCTATGTCTGGATTTACACTGAATTGGCCTGCACTTGGATTGAATCAAATCCTGATAACAACCAGCCGCATGGGCCTTGCAAGCCCTGGCGAAGCCCTGCGTGGAAATGAAGACATGGATGTAACCAACCCGCTCAATCGTAACGAAAGACACCCTTGCGCCAGGCATAGGCAAAGGCAATGACCGAGGTCAGGATGAAAAACAACATACGCAAAAGGAATAAAGGAGCCAGTTCGGAGCCTTGCGCCAGACTGGGAAACACATTGGCCCAAGGATAGAGAAAGACGATTTCCACATCGAAGACCAGAAAGGTCATGGCCACGATGTAGAAGCGGACATTAAACCGTCGCTGGGCATCGCCGAATGGATTCATGCCCGATTCATAGGTCATTTCCTTCACCGGGCCGGTACGTCGGCTGTTGGTTACTCGGCCAAGCACCTGCGTCAGCACCAGATTGGCAACACCAAACACCACGGCCATGCTCAGCAGCAGGCCCAGCGGCAGATAGTGGGAAAATTCAGCAAGCACCGGCACCATCATTCGGATTCTCCATGTTCGACCATCAATCGTGAGACTGCTTTGAGTCTATCCGAGCTTCAGAGT
>JAAUTM010000064.1 GCA_012031455.1 Phycisphaerales bacterium | reverse complement strand
GGGTGATGTCGCCGACGTTGGGCGAAAGTTTGATGATGAGTTTGCATTCCCGGCGCATGGCTGTGCGAACCTGTTTCACAAGATCGCAAAGCATCGGGGGGCTGGTGCCGAAGGTCAGCCCATCTTTGACATTCGGACATGACACGTTGAGCTCAATCGCATCCACGCCATCCTCAGCAGCGAGGGTGCCAGCGGTTTGGACATAATCGTCGTAACTGTGCCCGGCCACGTTGACGATGATGCGTGGTCCGGTGGCCCGGAGCTCGCGCAGTTGGGGTAACTTTTCAGCAAGGAAAACGTCCAGCCCAACGTTGGCCAGGCCGATGGCATTAAGCATCCCGCCACGGGTTTCGACGATGCGGTAGGCCTCGTTACCTTTGCGGGGTTCGCGGGTGACGCTCTTGGTGACAAAAGCCCCGTAACGGGAGAGATCGGTGAAATCGCGATATTCCCAGCAATAGCCGCAGGTACCGGAGGCTGTCATCATCGGGTTGGCGAGTTTCAGACCAGCCAGATCAATGGACAAATCCACCTGTGAAACGGGGGGCGAGGTTGTGGGTGCATCAGGGTTGAGTGGCATGACAATGTTTTACCGCAAATCGCCGATGGCGACATGAGGGGGCACTGAAAGCTGGCGTATTGCAGCGTCATGAGGCACACACAAGTTCCGCACTCTGGCTACACTGACCGGATGCCTGAAACTCGCCCGTCCATTTTTGACCTTGATCCAGCAAGCCTGCGTGAGCTTTGCAGGCAATGGGATATGCCCCCCTACCGTGCGGAGCAAATCCTGCAATGTGTTTACCAGCAGCACATCAGCGATCCATTGCAGATGACCACGCTTTCCAAGCGAGAGCGTGAACTGCTTGCAGCGAAACTAGCTTTCACCACGGGGCAGGTGGTGCGACACCAGACTGCCACCGATGGCACACAGAAGCTGCTGGTTGAATGGCCCCCGGATTCAACTGATATCGACAGCAAAGACCATCACTCTGTGCAACGCAGTAACACATCCCCTATCGAAAACACCAACAACAGCGTTACCCCCCTGCCGGTGTTGCCCAAGCAGGTGGGAAAGCGTCAGACAGAATGCGTGATGATTCCTGCCGAGGCATGGGAAGGTGGCCGCAGCCGACGGACCGCATGCGTATCCAGCCAGGTCGGTTGCCGGTGGGTTGCAGATTCTGTGCTTCGGGTTTGGATGGACTGGATGGGAATCTCACAGCGGGGCAGATCATTGAGCAAGTCTGGCGACTGGGGGCGCTGGCGGGGGTGGAGCGGATTTCCAATGTGGTGTTCATGGGTATGGGTGAGCCGCTGGCGAATTTCCCAGCCGTTACTCGTGCCATTAACACTCTGATGGCTGACTGGGGGCTTGGTATCTCCGGTCGGCGTATCACACTCAGCACAGTGGGCCTGCCCGCACAGATACGCCGATTGGCGGAACTGGATTTGCCCATCACCCTGGCGATCAGCCTGCACGCCCCAATGATGAATTGCGTCGCTCCATCATTCCTTGGGCGGAGTTTGTATCTATTGATGAAATACTCGACGCGGGAATGTATTACTTCGATCACACCGGAAGAGAACTGACACTTGAATACATATTGCTGGGCGGGGTCAACGATCAATCACAACATGCCCGTGAGCTGGTGAAGTTGGTGCGCAGGTTGCGGGCCAATGTCAATCTGATTCGCTACAACCAGGTCAGCGGGCTCCCTTTTGCCAGGCCCAGTGACGAAGCGGTGCGACAATTTCAGAATGTGCTGCGGGAGGCAGGGGTCAATGTACACATTCGCGCCAGTCGGGGGCGTGATATCGCTGCTGCCTGCGGCCAGCTTCGGCATGAGCATCAGGGGTGAACAGCGACATCTTGTATAGGTGATAGTGGTTAATCACAGACCTTCGCGCATGGGGCGGACCAGCATTTTGCGCAGCACGGCCAGCAGCGTGGACACCGGCTCCAAATAATTCTCCGGCGGGCGGTAATACACCGTTTTGGCATCCACCAGCGTCGCTCTGCCCGGTGCATTTTTTAAGCAGTTGATCCAGCCGGGGCGGATGCCTGGTTGTGAATATCACATCCGGGGGTTCGAGCTTGATGACACTGATTTCCAGCGTCCCCGCAGCAATGCGCAATTCGGTCAGGTCCACCAGTTTCTGTACTGCTTCCGGAGCCTGGCCGTAGGCATCGGTCATGTCTGCTGCCAGTGCATCGAGTTCCTGCATCGTGACCGCCCTGCTGAAGCGCCGGTACATTTCCATACGGTGCTTATCACTGGGGATGTACTGTTTGGGAATGCGACCGGCGATGGGTAACTCCAGCGTAGTCCGTGAAGGTTCGATGATTGTTTCCTGGCGGAGCTGGCGAGCCTGATCCTCCAGAAGCCGGCAATACATTTCATAACCGACCGCTGCGATGTGACCGGATTGCTGCTTGCCCAGAATGTTGCCAGCGCCACGGATTTCCAGATCGCGCATGGCGATTTTGAACCCCGCCCCGAGCATCGCATACTGCTCGATCGCTTTGAGCCGTTTGGCAGCCTTGTCCGTGACCGGTCGATCATGCGGCAAAAGCAAATAACAGTATGCCCGATGCTTCCAGCGACCGACACGCCCCCGCAACTGATGCAGTTCCGCAAGCCCGTAGTGGTCGGCATCATGAATAAACATGGTGTTGGCGGTCGGTATGTCAATCCCTGATTCGATGATCGTGGTGGATACCAGAATGTCCGCTTCCCGGCGCATGAACTTGAGCATCACTTCCTCGAGTTCATGGCCGGACATCTGCCCGTGACCGATGACAATGCGTGCCTGCGGGGCAAGCTGGTGCAGTTCATCCGCCAAGGTTTGCAGGCTGTGAATGCGATTATGTACAAAGTAAATCTGCCCATCACGGTTGAGTTCACGCACGATGGCCTGCTGCACACGCTGGCGATCGTAGGGCATGACCTCCGTGACAATCGCCCTGCGGTCGGCTGGTGGTGTGGACAGTGAACTGATATCACGCAGCCCCAAAAGCGCCATGTGCAGGGTGCGCGGAATGGGCGTGGCCGAAAGCGTAAGCACATCCGCAGTCAGGCGCAGTTGCAGTAATTTCTGTTTGTGTTCCACACCGAATCGCTGTTCCTCGTCGATGATCACAAGGCCCAGATCATGAAACACAATGTCATCCGACAGCAGGCGATGGGTGCCGATGACAAGGTCGATGCTGCCTTGCGATAGCCCCGCAACAATCTGAGTCTGCTCGCTGCCGGTGCGGAAACGTGAGAGGGAAACCACGCGGAACGGATAGTCAGCCATGCGCCCGCGAAAGGTACGTTCATGTTGTTCGGAAAGCACCGTGGTGGGCACGAGAACCGCCACCTGTTTGCCGAATTCCATGGCTTTGAAAGCAGCGCGAATGGCAACTTCGGTTTTCCCAAACCACATCGCCGCAGATCAGCCGGTCCATCGGCTGCTCATCGCTCATGTCCTTTTTCACGCCCGCAATGGCTGCAAGCTGATCCTCGGTTTCCTCGTAGGGGAACTCTGCTTCAAACGCTTTCTGCCAGGGTGTATCGGCCGGGTAACGTACGCCCGGCAACGATGCCCTTGCAGCCTGCACACGCAGCAGCTCCGCAGCCATATCCTTGACCGCTTCGCTGACCTCCTCCTTTTGCCGTGCCCAGCGTTTACCACCCAACACCGATAGCGGTGGCCTGCCTTCAAAGCCTCCGATGTATTTCTGCACCAAATCAAGCTGCGTGGCGGGCACATGCAGACTGGCACCTTGAGCAAACTCGAGGTGAGGTAATCTTCGGTCACTCCCCCACGACGAATCGTTCGCATTTCCACAAAACGCGCGATGCCATGGTCCACATGCACCACGAAATCACCGGGGGCAATGTCCAAAAAGGCATCCACCGGCTTGCCACCGGCCTGAGCCGTTGATGCACCGGTTGATACTTTGCGGATACGCCGGCGTGTCATGTAACGGTGAAACAATTCATGATGCGGGACCAGGTACAACGCACTTTCATCAATATCCCTTTGGCTTGTATTTCCAGCTTCAGATGTGGCCCAGACAAACCCTCGGTGCAGGTAACCGGGGGTCAGCTCAATCGTGTTGCTTGGGCCGGGGGCGTGTTCATTGAGTAGTTCACGCAAACGGGTCTGCTCGGCCTCCTTCTGGCAGAGCACCACCACCTGCGGGGTTTCTGGTACGGAGTCGCTCACACTCAGAGCGGCCAGTTCCTTGATGGCAGGGGCTGCTTCCTGCGCGAACACAGGCAGGGGTCGTACGGGTAACTCAATCGACGCCTGTTTGTCACTCACATGGCCATACTGAGTGAAATGGACATGTTTGCGCTGGGTCAGCCTTGACAATAGGGTGTTGGGAGCGATGATCCCGCGGGGGCTGGTAAGCCGTTCGTAGTAACCACGGGCCTGCTCACTGATCTCCATGAGTTCATGCAGCACCACGAGCGCGTCAACGGGTAAAAGCTCCAGCAGACTGGTGGTGCGGTCATCGTTCTGTATCTGCGCCAGGCTGGCCCCGATAAGTTGCACGGATTGCAGTCGGGTGGAGGATCCCAAAGTGTCCGTATCGATTACGCTCAGGCTGTCGATCTCATCCCCGAAGTAGTCAATTCGCACCGGCAGCGGACCCGCTGATGGTGGCAGTGATGAGCTGGCTGCGGTTGAACCTTCAAGCAAACGGACATTGGCGGAAGAGGGAAGGTACACATCGACAATTCCGCCACGGGTGGTGAAATCGCCCGGCTGCTCAATCGCATCGACCCGTTGATAGCCCGCCCGGTCGAGCCAGTCGAGTAACTGGCCGGGTGCAAAATATTTTCCCGTTTCCAGCACGATGGAAAAATCACCCAACGCATCGGGCAACGGCACCGGCTGCATCAACGCTTGAATCGGGGCAATCAGTATTTCGGATGTTGGATTGCGGAATTCGGATTTGACCGTATTTGAACCGGAACTCAAACGAGCTGGAACATCCCGCTTCACCAATCGTTCGACCACCGCCAGCCGCTCGGCGAGCAACTCCAAGCTGGCGTGGGTCTCCCCCGGCAGCACTTCCAATGCACTGAGCCGATCGCGTTGCAGGGTGTAACCCGCTTGCTCCAGCAGGGCCAGATCTTCGTAGGCATCATCGGCCTCATCCAGATGAGCCACCACCAGCAGCACAGGCTTGCCCGTTTGAACTGCCAAGGCCCCGGCAGCAGGTTTGTGCTGGACCCCCACATCCCCCGCCCCACCACTTCATCGCTTTGAGATAAACGTTCCACCAGCGCCTGCACCGCAGGGCTTTCCACGATCGATCGCAACCAGTGTTCAGGGGATATCATGAATGGATGGATCAAAGATCATGGATGATGGATGATGTTTGATCGATTTTCACTTGGGTAACCATCACCAATGATCGCATGGGATCGAACAGTCACTCCGGCAGGCTTTTACTCACGTGTGCGGTGAATCCATCTTCGGTCGCTTGATCGCTGACCAGCTCAATGTCACCGGCACCTCATAGCTGCCTGTGCGTGGCACCGGCGGAACAGGGGCGGTGATCTCCGGGACTTCCTCCAGCACCCGCACCATGGCGATTTCATCGCAAGCCTGATTTTTGGAACAGCGCACACACTCGCTCCAGACCTTGAGGGCAGTTCCTGCCGATCCACCACGGTAACCCGCACCGGGCGAAAAATTTCTGTTCCGTACGTCAGTGTCATCAGCTTGGCGGATGCCCAGTTCTTCGGCCTCATCCACACACGAAAGCACCAGCAGCTTGCCGATGCCCTTGCCCCGATAATCGGGATGCACAGCCAGAGAATACACCTCCGCGAGGTTGGCCCAGACAATCGAAAGCCCGCAGCAACCGATGACCTGATTCCCTTCGACCGCAACATGAAAATCACGGGTGTGCTCGTAAAGAAACGCAGGTGAACGGTGCAGCATCAAACCATGCTCAGCACAGTCGGTGATGATGTGCCCAATGGTGGGTATGTCCGCGATGCTGGCTCTTCGGGTGAACATCATGTGAATTGTACCGGGGGTGCCATGGCTCGGCGCATACGAGTCGAATTATCAGGTGAATCACTGGGGATACAGTTCGTTGAGCAGTCGGGCTTCATCCCAAATTTCAATATTGAGTTGCTGGGCTTTGTCGAGTTTCGAGCCAGCGCTCTCCCCGACGATGAGCAGGTCGGTTTTTTCGAAACGCTGTCGGTTACCTTAGCCCCCATGCTTTCCAGTTTGCGTTTCAGATCGCTGCGTTCAAAGCTTGCAAGGGTGCCGGTGATGACAATGGTTTTGCCTGTGAAAGTGGTGCCCTGGTTGCTTTGGTTCACCGCTATGACGGTTGCCTCCTGCGTCATGTCCACCCCGGCTGCATTCAAGTCGGCGATGATGTGCTGGCCGATTTCCGATTGCAAAAGCTGTACAACGAACCAGCGATTTCCGAGCCAATGCCTGAAGGTTTGCCATCGATTTTAAAGTTCTGAAGTTCATCGAGGCTTGCGGCTGACAATTGCTCGATCGTGCCAAAGTGCGTTGCCAGGGTTTGGGCAGCACGTGCCCCGACATGGCGAACCCCCAGCCCGGCCAGCACCCTTGCCAGCCCGCGCGACTTGGAAACTTCGATGCCAGCCAGCAGTTGTCACATTACGTTCGCCCATGCGCTCCAACGTCAGCAATTGCGACCGATGGTCCGCCAGCCGATATACATCGCCAAACGATTTGATAAGGCCGGCATCCGCCAGTTGATGCACCATTTTCTCGCCCAATCCATCGATGTCCATCTGATCGCGCCCAGCAAACCAGATCAGCCGTTCACGCATCTGAGCAGGACATTCAGGGTTGGGGCAACGCAGCGCTGCTTCATCCGCATCACGGGCCACTGGCGTTTGACATGAGGGGCATTTCACGGGCGGCGTTACGGGTTCACGATGCCCCCCTCTCCCCTCGGGAGAGGGATTTAGGGCGGACGGCCAGTTGTGAGAGTAAAAAGGCCGCAAATCTGCCAGTACATGATGTTTTTATTCCAAGCGAAAGTCCTAATAATATTTCTTACTAAAATTATTTTGCATTTAACTCGAACGATCTTTGTCTGATTTATATTCCATTTT
>JAAUTM010000063.1 GCA_012031455.1 Phycisphaerales bacterium | reverse complement strand
ATGGTTCCCTACCACCGTGATGCCCTGCTGGCCAGACTCATGTCCCAGCGCGAACATCCCTACGACCAGCCCGCACGCATGTTGTGATCCGGTTGGATTTGATTCAACACAGTATTCGAAGCCCACACCGATTCGGTGTGGGTTCTGCCGCACCTAGCATCACGCGCACTTTCCTACTCCAAGGAGCTATCGATGAATCTGATGGAACTGCCCATGGCTCACCTGCACGCACATCCGCGCAACAGCAACCGCATGGCCCCGGAACTGCTGGATAAATTGAAACTTCATTTGCAGCGCAGCGACCGGTATCCGCCGATCATCGTGCGGCCTTACCCGCAGGCGAATCTGGCCAATGGCGAAACAGCGCAGGGGCATTACCAGCTTTTGGATGGGCATCACCGGGTGCGGGCTTTGCGGGAATTGGGGAGGACCACCGCCCGGTGCGTGGTATGGGAGGTCGATGATGCGCAGGCCTTGGAACTGCTGGCCACGCTCAACCGTTTGCAGGGGAAAGATGACCCCAGGGCCCGGGCTGCTTTGGTGGACGATTGGCAACAGCGCTGCGGCTGGATTTACAAGCCTTGTCACTCCGCTTGCCCGAGGATGCCCAGGCGCTGGAAAGATTGAGCAGGCTGCATCAACCGCCCCCCCGGCTTGCCCTGCCGGCGAAATTGGAGGACATGCCTGTGGCAGTGCATTTCTTTTTGCTTCCTGCGGACCGCAGCAAGCTCGAAAAAACTCTGGCGCATTTGGATGAAGTGCGGGAGTCGGCCTTGATGAAACTGGTGGCCATGGCCGGTGCGGAAAAGGCATGAAATGTGCACAGGGTTCGAACCGTTTCACCCTTATGGAGTCATTGATGAAAACCCTGGCGAAATACAAAAGCAAGGCCCTGCTGGCGGATTTGCTGGCAGGCGGGCATGACGTTTTACAACTGGGGCGGATGCACAAGCTCAGCCCGGAGGAACTGGCGGCTTGGGTGAGTCAGCCTCATATCCAACAGACCCTGACAGGGTTGTGCGCGCTTTCGGATTACCAGACGCAGTTGATGCTCACGCAGTATCGGCGGTTCGCAGCCACGCGGCTCATACGCCTTGCCACGGGGGAAGATTCACAGGTCAGCGAACCTTCGCGCAAGGCATGTGTGGATTTGCTGCGCACGGAATTACGCAGAGTGGCGGACAGCCCGGTGGTGATGGAGGAGGAAACCCCCACCCCCGATGTTCTGGCCATGCAGCGCGAGTTGTATGGCGGAGCAAGCGAGGGGAGTTAGCGAGGGGACAACACCAATATTTTGGGGCCCGACAAAAGCGTAATTTTGGGTGCGACTGAGTGTAGTTATGGGTGCCACACAGCGTACCGCGTAGCGGGCGCTGTGTGCTCTTGCGATCAAAGTAATGCGGTGATTATTGCACACAAGGTACTTCGCACACAGCGCCCTGCGCTGCGCTTCGGGTCGCAGTGTGGCACCCAAAATAAGGTGGCACCCAAATAAAGGTGGCACGCAAAATAAGGTGGCACGCAACCCTCACACCACAATCTCAAAGGAATTCACCATGGCTCGAAAGAAAACGCGGAAATATGTGGGTCAGAGATCGGTGGACCTGATGAAGCTCATGCCGGTGGATCAGGATCAACTGCATCGGTTTGTACACAAGGTGCTGGGCATGGATGTACCTCGCAAGCCGATGGTGGACGGCCACGCGGCACCGTTTGATTACCTGAAACATGTGTTTTTGAAGGGGAAGAAAGTTTCGCCCAGCACAGGCGGGCCCAGGAAAATGCGATTGCAAAAAGAACAACGGCCAGTCAAACGACAGACGGGGCAACGCCTGTGAGTTTGCCGGGGCGGAGCAGCGAGAGAAATCAGGATTGTCTGGTATGGGCCAACCGTGGCGGGGGCAAGACAATGCTCGGTGCTGCGGCGACGGTGCTGGATTTGATTTTCAAGCCCGGCATTCAGGTGCGCATTCTGGGAGGCAGCCTGGGGCAGTCATCGAAGATGTTCACCTACCTGTGCGAGATGTTTAAACATCCCTGGTTGCGGCCTGGGGTGGAAGGTGAGCCGACCCAGCGGCGCCTGATGCTGAAAAACCAGAGCGTGGTGGAAGTGTTGGCGCAGTCGCATACCTCGGTGCGCGGGTGCGGGTGCATAAGCTGCGCTGTGATGAAGTGGAGGAGTTTGACCCGGCGGTGTGGGAGGCGGCCCAGCTGGTGACGCGCTCAGGGCGGTGCGGAATCTGGCAGGTGCGCGGCGCGGTGGAGGCATTGTCCACGATGCACCGGCCTCATGGCCTGATGAGCAGACTGCTGGGAACAACCCTCAATCGTGATGCAGAAAAAATGCCAGCGCAAGCTTCAGCCTGGCGGGTGTTTCGCTGGAGCGCGCTGGATGTGGTGGCCCCGTGTCGGCTGGAGGTGGCCTGTGAAGATTGCAGGTTGTGGGAATCGTGCGGAGGTCGCGCCAGGTCGGCCCGGGGTTTCATGGCGGTGCATGATCTGCTGACCCAGCGGGCACGGGTGAGCGACCGGGTGTGGGAGGCGGAGATGCTTTGTCATCGGCCCAGCACCAGTGCCAGCGTGTACCCCAATTTCGACATCGCCCGGCATGTGGGGAAAGTGGAAGTAGCGGGGGTGATGCCGGTGGTGTGGGTGGGCGGCATGGATTTTGGGATGCGCAATCCGACGGTGTTTTTGTGGGCGCGGGTGCATGGCGAGGGCAGGCAGCCGATGGACCAGCGGCTGGTGGAAATTGTGGATGAACATCATCAGCAGGACCTGACCACCGGGCAGACCCTGGCGCAACTGGCACAACGCGGCTGGCCAGCGGTGAAGTGGGTGGGGGTGGACCCGGCAGGGGCGCAGCGCAATAGCCAGAGTGGCTTGTCGGATATTCAGTGCCTGCAGAAAAAAGGGTACAAGGTGCGGGCGATGCGCGAGCCACTGGCCCAGGGGATCGAACGCATCCGCAGCAGGCTGGATCATGATTTGTTACGTATTGATCCGCGCTGTGAGAAACTGATTCAGGCTTTGGCGATGTATCACTATGACATCAAGCGGCCACAGTGCGAGGACCCGGTGAAGGATGGCCCGGACCACGCCTGCGATGCCCTGAGATATCTGATTACCAATCTGGAAAATCATGTATCGAAGAAGGTGGTGGTGACGCGGTATTGAAGAATGGATGAAGCTGAGGGGGTGAGATGAAGATGGGTTTGCGTGACAGTACCCAGCATGGCCATGCCTGGGCTTTGTAAAGTGGAGGTTGCATTATCTTCAATGCGGGTGTTGAAGTTTTAATTCAGCCGATGATGCCAGCGGGGCTGGGGGCGGGGGTGCTGCTGCGGACGATGATGGGGTCAATCTGTCCCTCGATGGTGACCTTGCCCTGACGATCCACCACACAGATGGGAATCTTGCCAGCTTTCCAGTCGGCCAGGGGCACAGCGGCAGCGCTGGGGGTAATGCGTGTCAGGTTCGACACTGATGCGGGCACCGGCCCCGGCGAGGCGGTCGATGATCAGGCGAGGCTGGGCGAGGAACCAGCCAAGGCAGGTGATCCCACGGGGATAGAAGCTGAGGTTGTTGTTGATGTAGGTGTCGATGAAACCGAAGGTCTGGTGTTCGCTGTTGCTCATCACTTGCAGGTCCCAGTACAGGTCGGTGTAGCTGGGGATTTTGGCATCCAGAAAACGGGCCACATGATCGCGCCAGAGGTTCTGGCTGACCAGACATTATCCACCTCAGCGGAGGTGTGACCGCAGCCATAGCGGCCAAGGGTTTCGCGGGCGGCATTGGTCACATCCAGCGCCAGTTGCTGGGGATCCAGCGGGCAATCCAGACCACAGAGCAGGGGCAGGAGCAGGCCATTGGCAGTGTAGATGGAATAGGAATCCCAGCCGGTGAGTTCATCGAGGGTGAGCGGTTTGCCTGACCAGGCATCGATGACCCCGGTGGCAGAACGATCCACGCAGACAACGTAGTGGTCACCCAGCCAGGCAGCTTTGTCCACCTTGCGGGCATCCTCGGCCCCGGTGTCGCGACAGAGCCTGGCAAGTTCGGTGTCGCCGGTCCGTTCGAGCATGTCGGCAGCGGCGAAGAGCGCGGTCAGCCGTTTGACTGCCAGGTAAGTCTGCTTGCGGGAATACTGGGTGGCGGGGGAGGCATCGTCGATGGTGTTGGCGGTGCCTTCGCTGGGGAAGCCGGAGTGATCGCGATCGGTCCAGAGCAGATACTTCGCCAGTCGCTGCACGGTGGCGACCCCATTTTGGCGATGGCCAGGTCCCCGGTGGCATGGCTGTAGGCTTGGAGCAGAAGCAGGTAATTGGCGTTTTCCTCGACGGGCATGTCGTGGGGGTAGGCCTGCCTGCCGATGCGTGGGCCGGTGCCGATGTCGTGACTGAGAATGGAACCCTGCGATGGCTCGTGAGGCTTTTCCACCCGTGGCCACTGGTTTAATTGCATGGCCAGAAGTTTGGGCCAGAGGCAAAGGTAGAGCAGAGCGACGTTGTATTCGACATCGATGGTGGAGTGGTAATAGCAACTGCCTTCCCAGACGCTGAACCATTCCTGGCCATCATCCAGATCGCACCACCAGGTGTTGGAAAGATAGGTTTGAAAGCTCTGGTGAAAGAGGTGGCGGTCGGCAGCCTGGAGGGGGGCCTGATCAAATATTTTTTCAAAGCGGCGGGAGAGCGCCAGAAAATCATCGCGCCGGGCGATGGAGCTGCGCATCACTTCATCCAGGCCTTTCCAGCGGCGGACGTAGCGGAACTTGCCATAGACCGGGGCTGGTTTGGGAACACTTTCTTCCGCAGTCAATTGTTCCAGAACCGGTCGTTGACGTATGCACCCCAGACCAGACGCCACTTGATCCCGCTGCCTTCTTCGGTGACGGGCAGATCGATGGTCAATCCCTGGCCATCGGCATCGGGCACCGCACCGGGGGTGAGGCTGACGATGCGTTCGAGCACATTGACCATGCTGCTGTTGCGAGGCTCGCGGCGGGGTGTGCTGCCCACGGCATCGCCCACGGGTTCGAGCCGGTTGGCATAGGCCAGGTCGATGCGACCCTGCAGGCCATCGTTATCGATGCTGGCACTGATCCGGGTATCAGGCCGTTGCAGGCGGATGAACAGTTTGACGTTTTCCGGGGTGGAGCCTTTGGGCACGCACCAGCGCACCCGTGAACAGGGGTTGACGCGCATTTCCAGATAGAAGGCAGGCAGTGTGCAAAGGTCTTCATTTTGAGGGTAGAAGACGCTGTGGAGGTTGAATTCAAAACGCAGGCCGTAGTTTTCGCTGAAGCCTCGGAAGGTGATGGAGTTGACGCGGGCGAACTGTTCGCAGTTGAGCAGGGGGGTGCCACGGGTGGACAGGGGGAGGACACGCTCGATGCCATCGGGCTCGACCAGGCCGACCATAAGGTCCAGCGGGGCATCGAGGAATCGGCCCAGTGCCGAGTGCATCACACGGCGCTGGCAGGGTTCCAGTAGTAGATTGAATCGGCTGCCAAGCCGGCCCAATGTCCAGGTCATCAATTGCATGCGTCAGTCCCTCACACTTGCCCGCAAAACCTCTGTGAATCAGCCGGGCATTGTCGGAAAAAACCAGCCACGAGTAAAGTCGGCGTCATTGCCAAACTGAACAAATCGCTCATTGCATCAACTTGCGGAGAAGTTGCCGCCGGTCAATTGGTGGCGCATTTTCAGCTTTTGGTTTTCTGACGCAGGCCACGCACCTTCATGGGCAGGCCGAACAGGTCAATAAAACCGCGCGCTGCGGTAACATCAAAATCCTTCATGGCGAAGCTGGCCAGTTGCGGATCATAGAGGCTCTTGCTGCTGGTGGCGCTCACCGCCAGGGCGCGACCTTTATACAGCTTGACCCGGACCTTGCCGGTGACCACGAGGCTGGCCTGATCGATCATGGCCTGCATGGCTTCACGCAAGGGGTGGAACCATTGCCCGTAGTACACCAGTTCGCCATAGCGCATGGCCATCTGCTGTTTGAAGTGATACAGCTCACGTTCGAGGGTGATCTGTTCCAAAGCCTTGTGAGCTTCGTAAAGGATCGTGCCACCGGGCGTTTCATAAACCCCGCGCGACTTCATGCCGATCAAACGATTTTCCACCAGCACGGTCTGGCCCACAGCATGCGCGCCACCCAATTCGTTGAGGTGGGCGATGAGTTCATGCGGAGCATATTTTTTTCCACCCAGGGCAATGGGCACACCTTTGTCGAACTCGATTTCGACGTAGGCGGGCTTGGCCGGGGCTTTTTTCCACCGGCACGCTGATGGTCAGGCAATTTTTCCAGTGGGGTTCCTGATCAGGGTGTTCGATCTCAGCGCCTTCGTGGCTGATGTGCCAGAGGTTGCGGTCACGCGAGTATATTTTTTTGGTGGACTGGCTGATGGGGATGTGATGCTTCTGGGCGTAGGCGATGGCGGTTTCACGGTCGGTCAGACCATCGGCCAGGAATTGCGGATCTTTCCATGGGGAGATGATCTGCAAAGCCGGGTCCAGGGCCATGGCCGTGAGTTCAAAGCGCACCTGATCATTGCCCTTGCCGGTGGCACCGTGAGCAACCGCATCGGCACCGGTCTGATGGGCCACGAGCACCTGATGCTTGGCGATCAGCGGACGGGCGATGGAGGTACCCAGCAGGTAATCACCTTCGTAGGTGGCGTGGGCACGGAGCATGGGGTAGCAGAAATCCTGAGCGAACTCCCGGCGAAGGTCCTTGACGACCACTTCATCGGCGCCGCTTTGCCGGGCTTTCTTTTCGATGCCTGAAAGCTCATCGCCCTGCCCCAATTCGGCTGCGAAGGCGACGAGTTTGACGCCGGGGTACCGGCCCTTGAGCCAGGGGAGGATGACGGAGGTATCCAGGCCGCCGGAGTAGGCAAGCACGATTTTGTGAGGATGGTTGGGAGTGGTCATGACTATTGATCCGTGAGTTAATGGGTCAGGTCAGGGAAGGAATTCGTGGGTGATGCCGAGGGTGATGCCGAGGGTGATGCGGAGGGTGATGCCGACTTCAGTCGGCATCCGGGGTTCAGGGGTCCGGGGTCCGCTGGTCCGGTGCCATCCACCGGATTCAGCCCACTTTGGAACCCGGTGGCAGCGGGGGCGGAGGGGGAGAGCACCACGACATTGGTGATGGTTTCG